>CAKZJI010000365.1 GCA_936941515.1 uncultured Propionibacteriaceae bacterium | reverse complement strand
CTCAAGGACCAGGTCGGCCTCACGGAGCAGCAGGAACGTCTCACGGCCGGGCAGGCTGATGTGAAGTGGCTCGGAGCCCTCACCGTAGATGACGCCGGGAACCTGCTCAGCGCGACGCAGCCTACGGGCCGCGCCCTTGCCGAACTCAGTGCGGGTGGTGGCCGCAAGCTTGTGAGTTGCCATTCTTACCTCCTGGGGTGTGGATAACTGTGCACGCCTGCAGAAGGTGCTAGTCGATAACGGACGGTCGTCCCTCGCCAGGCAGCCCCCCGATGCTACCCGCACGACCCCAGAACCCCCAAAGTAAATGAAGTTTCAACTTCACAGGCTAGTGGAAGCCTATTCACAGGTTCTACACAGGAAAGACTCTGATCCTCGAGACCATGACCACTCTTGCCTCTCCCCCGCAGGCCAGGCGCGCCATGACCTTCGGCCCACCTCGGGGAAGAAGGCAGGCCGACCGTCGCGACCTCCTGGCAGGCCTCGGCTGGGTCAGCACGGCATTCGCCGTCACGCTCTACCTGGCCGACGGCACCTTCACCACGATCAGCTCACTCGCGGATGCATTGCACGCCCTGGGTGTGGTCTCAGGACTGGTGGCCACGAACGCCATGCTGTTCATGTTGCTGCTCGCAGCCCGAGTCCCAGTGATCGACCGGGCCATCGGACAGGTGAAGGCCATCCAGTGGCACAGGCAGCTGGGACAGATCACCGTGCTGGGGGTTCTCGCCCACGCCCTGCTGATCCTGGCGGGGGCGGCGTGGTCCCATCGCGCAGGCATCGTGGGGGCATTGCAGACCCTGTGGAGCAATGACATGGCTCTTGCAGCGGCCAGCCTGGGGCTGTTGCTCGTCATCTCCGTCACCTCCGTGGTGGCGGTCCGTCAGAAGCTGCGCTACGAGGTATGGCACATCATCCACCTGCTGTCCTACCTCTCGGTGATCCTGGCCATCCCGCACATGTTCACCCTGGGCTCCACCCTCGCGACAGGCACCTGGCAGCGAATCTACTGGACCACGCTCCTGCTGGCCGTCGGCACCTGTCTGCTGGCCTATCGCGTTCTGGTCCCGCTCTACAGGTCCTGGCGCCACGACCTGCGACTGGCGGAGGTCACCCGCATCTCCCCGGACGTCTACCACCTGAGGTTCACGGGTCGCCACCTGGACGAGCTGGACATTGAGGGCGGCCAGTACATGACCTGGCGGCTGTGCGCCCGCGGGCTCTGGAGCCAGCCCCACCCGTTCTCCCTGTCCAAAGCACCATCCGACAATGAGCTGCGCATCACCATACGGACGGTGGGCGACGGCACATCCCAACTGGCGGCTGCCAAGCCCGGCACCCGCGTCCTCTTCGAGGGCCCCTACGGCGTCTTCACCGATCGTGCCCGGACTCGCAATGGGCTGCTCCTGATAGCAGCTGGCACAGGCGTCACCCCCGTCTACTCGATGCTGGAGTCATCGACGGCCGATCCCACCCTGACCGCAGTGGTGCTGCGCGCCTCTGACCCGAAGGACCTGCTGCTGCTCGACGAATTCCGTCGCCTGTGCGACGAACGCGGAGTCGCTCTCCACGTCATGACCGGACCACGCCACGAGGGGCGCTGGGTGAATGCCAAATACGCTGCCCACAACATCGGCTCCCTGGTCGGGGACCTGAACGACTGCGACGTGTTCGTCTGCGGCCCCGCCGGGTTCGTCGACGCCGTCCTTGAGGAGGCTGCCGCACTCGGACTGCCCGAGGAGCAACGCCACGAAGAAAGGTTCACCTGGTGAAAACCCGTTCCACCATCCTGACCACGCTCACCGCCGCCGGGGTGCTGAGCGCAGGCTTCGCCCTGGGCACGGCGGGAGGCCACACCGCTGCTCCCTCCACCGCCTCACCCTCCGGGCCGCAGCGCTCCACAGCATCCGATCCCTCACCCCAGGGCAGCCCAACACCCGGCTCCGACGAGCAGGCCAGCAATGTCTACACCGGAGAGGCCGTGACCCACAGGCACGGCTCGGTGACTGTCTCGGTGACCGTCACCGATGGGGTGGTGACTGACGCGAAGGCCGCATATGAGGCCACCAGCTCGAAGTCCGTCGACATCGCCGAGGGCGCCATCCCCACGTTGAACGCGAACGTCGTGGCGGCAAACGGTGCCGAGATCGACACGGTCTCCGGCGCCACCTACACCTCGGAGGCCTACCTGACGAGCCTGCAGTCCGCGCTGGACCAGGTGCGGTCTTGAGGCATTTCTTCCAGACGATGGGCACCGTCGTCAGCCTGAAATGCCCCGGGGAGTCCCTGCCCCTGGTGCAGGAGGTCTTCACCCACCTGGATGAGCTGTTCTCGCTCTACCGTAAGGACTCGGAGGCCAGCCGGATGGCGCGCGGTGAGCTGCGGCTGGCAGACGCATCCGAGGAGGCACAGGAGCTCTACTCGCTGGCTCACCAGTGGCGTGAGGCAACCAACGGGGCCTTCCAACCACATCGGCCGGACGGCGTCATCGACTTGGCGGGCATCGTCAAGGCCGAGGCCATCCGGCGCGCAGGGGAAACGTTGGAGCGCTGCGGCGAGTCATGGCTCATCAACGCGGGGGGCGATGTGCTGACCAGCGGCTCAGGGACGGTGGGCATCGTCGACCCGTTCGACCGCTCCGGCCTGCTGTCCCAGTTCGCCACCACCGACGATCACCCCGCCGTCGCGACCTCCGGGACGACAGAGCGTGGCCAGCACATCTGGCGCGCAGGGTCCGGGGACGAGTTCATCCAGGTGACGGTGGCGGCCCACGACATCATCACCGCTGACGTCCTGGCGACCGCGGTGATGTCAGGCGGGGCCGACACCCTGCATCAGGCGACCAGGGAGCACGACATTCAGGCGCTGGCGGTCTCGGGAGACGGGGAGATCCTGGCGACCTCCGCCTTCCGGAAATCCTGAGCGCCTCAGGCCTGGACGATCGGTTTGATCCCGAGGTCGTTGACGAATTCAACCTGCGGCCCCTCCCTGCCGACGACGATGGACGTCATCGACGCCGGGGCCAGGTTGAGGCGACGGGCCGGCAGCAGGTCGATGCCGAGCACCAGCGAGAGGCAGCTCATGATCGGTCCCCAGTGTGTGACCACCACCGCCGTGCCCCGATGGCGCAGCACACGCTCAAAGGCCAGGCGAACTCGGGAGTGGAGATCGACATGCGACTCCCCACCCGGGATGCGGAAGGTCTCGTCGCCCCAGAAGCGCAGCACCTCGTCGGGTTTCTCGCGACGCAGATCCTCACCCGTCAGACCATCCCACTCCCCGAACGCCAGCTCATCCCAGTCCGGGATGGGCCGCACGCCCATGCCGAACAGCTCGGCCACGGGCGCGGCAGTCTCCTTTGCACGGCGCAGCGATGAGGAGAGCACCCGCACCTCGGGTGAGTCTCCAAGGAATGCCGACAGCCGAGCGGCCAAGTCGCGGGCCTGGTCACGGCCCTGGCGGTTCAGCCCTGGGTTGGCACCACCGCGCCCGTCCCATTTGCCGGTTGTCGTGAAGTCGGTGACTCCGTGCCTGCATAGAACGATGCGGCTGCCTGTCTGCATGGCTCAACAGTAACGGCTCACCTCAGGGTTCGTCGGGAACCCTGAGGTTCGCGTCGCTCACAGAGGCGGACGGTGATCAGCAGGGAGGCGGCGTATGCCATCAGCCCTCCCAGGCACATCAGGCAACTCCGCCAGAGGCCAGCCTCCCCTGCCACCAGGCCTGAGAGCACCTTGGTCACGACGATGGCCACCACCGCGCCAATGCAGAAGCAGCAGGCTATGAGGATGACACGCCCACCCAGACCCGTCAGGCCGTAGCGCATGGTGAAGGGAAGGAAAAACGTCATGAACAGTAACGCCACCCCGCTCTTTCCCATCAGATCTACCCCCAGGGCACCCAGGCTGTCGATCTCGCCGAGGCTGATGCCAGCCGACACCAGGATCAGCCCCGGGAGCATCGCCAGCGCGTTGAGGATCACCAACCACAGCAGCGCGACCAGGTAATGCGACATCACGAGCGTCCGGCGACGCAACGGCAGGATGTCGTACAGCAGGCCCTGTCCAGGCTGGAGATCGAGGTTGAACAGGAAGAAGACAACACACACCGCACCCACGACGAGCGTCGAACCGATTGAGACCGATCTCATCAGCACCCCGAAGAATGTCATCAGGCCGATCACCATCAGGGAGTATGGGGCTCCGGTGCGCATCTGCCACAGGTCGAGTCACAGCATGTGACTGAGCTCACGCATTGCTTGCCTCCTTTGCCACGTGGATGAGCAGTTCCTCAATGGTTGGCGTCTCAGCGACGACTCCGGGACCGCACAGACCGACATCAGCGGTCTCCAACAGCCCTTCCCAACCGACGGCGTGCTCCCGCAGCCCGCGAAGCCGGACGCGCAGCTCGGGCGTCAGCTCCGCCACGGGGCCGCGCACGATGGCCCAGGATTCCAGGAGCTCGTCGCGCATTCCAGAGACCAGCACCCGCCCACGATCCAGGACGACCACTTCGTCCACAATCCGCTCCAGGTCGCTGGTGATGTGGGTGGAGAAGAGGATGGCGTGTCGCTCATCGGTCATGAAGTCGGCCAGCCGGTCCAGCAGCTCGCTGCGCGCGAGGGGATCAAGACCGCTGGTGGGCTCATCCAGCACCAGCAGCTGCGCACCCTGCGCCAGGGCGACGGCAAGCTGCATCTTCATGCCCATGCCGCGGGAGAAGTCCTTCACTCTGGTGCGGGGTGTGACGCCGGCCCAGGAGGCCAACTCGTCGAACACGGCCTGCCGCCAGCCGGGATAGAAGGGGGACAGCAGACGCGCCACGTCACGCACTCGCCAATTGCTATCCCAGCAGGGCTGGTCCAAGACGACGCCGACGCGGGTCTTGTCCAGCAGGGTCACCCTGCCGGCCCCGGGCCTTGCGGCGCCGAGGGCGATCTTGATCGCGGTGGTCTTGCCGGCTCCGTTCGCGCCCACGAGCCCCGTCACATAGCCACGGGGAACTGCCAGGTCGATGGGACCGAGATCAAACTCGGGGTAATGCTTGGTGACTGCCTGCAAGTGGAGGGGATGGGTTTCGGTCATGATTCCTCCTGTGTTGTGAGGACAAGGGTGAGGATGGAGCGCAGCTCGTCATCGTCGACACCGGCCAGTCGTCCGGCGGCGACGCC
>CAKZJI010000364.1 GCA_936941515.1 uncultured Propionibacteriaceae bacterium | reverse complement strand
GACCGCCCTTGGCATAAGACCTTCGTCTCGCAGGCCATCGCCAACGAGCGCGACATCGCGCCGCTCCGGGCGCGCCTGGCCGACGCCGGCCTGCCCAGCCTGGCGCAGCACCGCAGCCCGTCGAACCGGCCGCACGTCACCGTCACGACGTCGGCGTTCCGCGGGACGCCGTCGAAGCCAACGGCTATCCCCCGAGCATGCGTGAGCTCGCGCACCGGGCGCAGCTGGCATCCACCTCGTCGGTGTCCTACCAGCTGAAGATGCTGGAAAAGGCCGGGTTCATCCGCCGCGACCCGAACCGCCCCCGAGCCATGGTCGTCACTCTGCCCGACACCCTCGCCCCGGAGATGCCGGAGTCCGGCGTGCTGGACTCTGAGCAGACCCATGATCCGAATCCCAGATCGGTCTCGGTGCCCCTGGTGGGGCAGATCGCGGCCGGCGGACCCATCCTCGCGGAGGAGCGGGTGGAGGATGTCTTCGCACTGCCAAGACAGCTGATCGGGGAGGGCACGGTCTTCATGCTGGAGGTTCGCGGGGACTCCATGATTGATGCCGCCATCTGCGACGGAGACTGGGTGGTGGTGCGCCAGCAGCCGGACGCGAACAATGGCGACATCGTCGCCGCGCTGCTGGATGACGAGGCTACTGTCAAGACCCTGAGCCGCCGAGACGGCAAGGCCTGGCTGCTGCCCCACAACGAGGCCTACTCCCCCATCGACGGCACCCACGCCCAGATCATGGGTAAAGTCGTGGCAGTGCTGCGCCGCGTGTGAGCTGCCTCACCAGACATCTTCTCGGATTCTCGAAAGACTTATGTGAAAGGCATGCCATGGATGGTTCCATAGTGTCTATGACACAGAGACGCTACCGACTTTCTGAGGTGGCCCGTTCAGGGAAGACCGCCACGCGTACCCCCTTCTTCACCACTGAGAACACTGGCGGGGTGGTGTGGGTTGTCAAGCCGGGACAGGAGGTGATAGCCCACGATCACTCCACTTCAGACGATATCTGGATCTGCCTGCAGGGCAGCGGTGTCTTCTTCCCCGAGCCCTGTGAGGAACTCCCGATTCAGGCTGGCGACGTGATGGTCTCAAAGCCCGGACAGTGCCATGGGATGCGCAACACAGGCGATGAGGACTTCATCTTTGTGAGCGTTGTCGCGCCCGCCCCATCAGATTTCAACCCGATTGAATGCGACTGCACCTGAAAAGGCCACTGGGGCTCCTTATTCCTCACCGATGATGCGGGCGTGCATCTGGTCGAGGTCGGCTGTGACCGGCCCACGCATATGGGAGATGCCGGGGTTGTCGGCGTAGCGGGGCAGGATGTGGACGTGGAGGTGGAAGACCTCCTGCCCGGAGTCTGCGCCCGCGTTGCTCAAGATGTTGCAGGCGGTCGCCCCCAGCCTCTCCCGCAGCAGGTTCCCGACCCGCTGCACCGCAGGGGCCACCTCAGCCAGGGCGGTTGCATCCTCCAGGGCATCGGCTACGTGCCGACGTGGAATCACCAGGGTGTGCCCCGGCTGCCACGGGTTGATGTCCAGGAAGGCGACGCACGTCTCATCCTCGTAGACCCGGCGCGCCGGGATCTCACCGGCGACGATCCGGCAGAACAGGCAATCACTCATGGTTCTCACACTCCTCGAATCTCAAAGCCGGCCTGCGCCAGCCCCTGCTTGACGTCGGCGATGCGCAGCCTCCGGTAGTGGAACACACTGGCCGCCAGCACCGCATCCGCCCCGGCTTGGGCGGCTGCCACGAAATGCTCCACAGTCCCCGCTCCCCCCGACGCGATCAGGGGGACGTCAACCACCTCACGGACAGCGCGGATCATCTCAATGTCGAAACCATCGTTGGTGCCATCGGCATCCATCGAGTTGAGAAGCACCTCCCCGACTCCACGGTTCGCAGCCTCCCGCACCCATTCGATGGCGTCCCTGCCCGCAGATCGGCGTCCGCCATGGGTGGTCACCTCGTAGCCCGAGGGCGCCCACTCAGCACGCCGGGCGTCCAGGGACAGCACCAGCACCTGATTGCCGAAGCGGGCGGTGATCTCGTCGATCACCGACGGCCGAGCCAGGGCCCCCGTGTTGATCCCGGCCTTGTCCGCCCCACAGCGCAACAGGGCATCGACATCCTCAATGGATCGCACCCCCCCACCCACAGTGAGGGGGATGAACACCGTCTCGGCGCAGCGAGTCACCATCTCCTGGGTCGTCTCACGACCCTCGGATGAGGCAGAGATGTCCAGGAACGTGAGCTCATCCGCCCCCTCTGAGCTGTACTGGGCAGCCAGTTCGACGGGGTCGCCTGCATCCCTCAGGTTCTGGAAGTTGACGCCCTTGACCACGCGCCCGTCGTGGACGTCCAGGCAGGGAATCACCCGCAGCGCTACCGACATGGATACAGGGTATCGACGGTCAGTCCTCCTCCAGGTCGGCGTCCACGACACCGCGACGCATCAGGTCCATAACCTGCCGGCAGGTATTGCGCAGGTCTCCCGGTCCCGCAGCCGTCGCAATCTGCCCGGCCAGGTCCACCACCTGCCGCACCCAGCGGACGAAGTCGCCGGCGGCTAGGCCGCTCATCCGCAGCACCCTCGCAAGCTCTTGGCCACTGGCCCATCGCCAAGCGGCCTCGGCGAAGCCGATGTCCGGCTCACGCCCACGATCACGCTTGTGGCTGCGTTCCAGCGCCCCGATCTCACGCCACACGGTGCGCAGTCGCTGCTGAGCCGTCTCACTGGCAGCGTCGGGCATCCGAGGGTGCCGAAGGTCCCGGCTGGGACGTGACTCGTAGACCAGTGACGACAGCACCGCCGCCAGCTGGGGCGCGTCCAGACCGGCGAACACATCACGCCGGATGCACTCAGTCGCCACCAGATCCAGCTCGTTGTAGATGCGGCGCAGCATACGACCCGCATCCGTCAGATCATCGCCATGCAGGTATCCCAGGTCGCTGAGCACCGCGCAGACCCTGTCAAACTGCACCGCCAGGGAGTTGGCGCGGCCGGTCAGCTCAGCCTCCTGACGCGCCGCCTCCCGCTCCAGCCGGATGGCCTTGGCTGCGGCAACCGCATGCAACTCACGGTGTTCGCACTCATGGCAGGGGTGGTGCTTCAGCTGGCGGCGCAGCTCCGCGACGCGGGCTGCGTGCTCCGCGTCGGTGGGGGTGGCCTCGTAGCGCGGAGCCTCAGGGTCCAGGGAGTCAAGCTTCGCGGATAGCGACCCAAGCAGCTCTCGCCGGGTCTTGCGGTCCTGCACCGAGAAGCGCCGGGGCACCCGGACCCGCCCCACCGGCACGGGCGCACCCGGCAGGTCGTGAGGACGCAGCCGCAGCACGGTGTGGTCGGCGGCGATGACCTGCACCCAGGGGAGGTCATCGCGATGCCTCTTCTGGCCGATCTGCAACACCACGCACCACTCCTGCCGCGGCACCCACACGATGTCTCCCGGCATCAGCTGGGTGATGGCGTCGGCGATCTCATCGGTCCGCCGGGCCCGGCGCGCAGCCGCCGAGGTGCTCTCCAGCTGGGAGATCTCGTCACGCATCGCGGCATAGGCCATGAAATCGCCCAAGTGGCATTGCGCCTCCTCCCGGAGCCCGGCGATCTCCCGGCTCCGGTCACGCACGGATCTGCTGGCCTTCACCACCGTCTTGTCCACGGTGAATTGCGCAAATGACTGGCTCAGCACCTCCCGAGCCCGCTCCCGCCCCATCGCGGCGGTCAGGTTGACCGCCATGTTGTAGGAGGGGGCGAATGACGAGCGCAACGGATAGGTGCGGGTTGAGGCCAGCCCGGCGACGGCCCGTGGGTCCATGCCCGGCTGCCACAGCACGACCGCGTGCCCCTCGACGTCGATGCCCCGCCGCCCGGCCCGGCCGGTGAGCTGGGTGTACTCGCCCGGGGTGATGTCAACGACAGCCTCACCGTTGTATTTGACGAGCTTCTCCAGCACGACGGTCCTGGCAGGCATGTTGATGCCCAGGGCCAGGGTCTCGGTGGCGAACACCAGCTTGAGCGCCCCCGCCGCAAACCCCTCTTCGACGATCGCCTTGAAGGCCGGAAGCTGCCCGGCATGGTGGGCTGCGACCCCGGCGCAGTAGGCCTCCCGGAACTCCTCGAAGCCCAGTGCGTCGAGGTCCGTGACGGACAGCCCCGCGACGTGGCGATCGGCGATCTCCGCCAGCTGCTCCGCCTCTGCCCGGTCGGTCAGAATGATCCCAGCGGCCATCAGCTGGCCGACCGCTGCATCGCACCCCGCCCGGCTGAAGATGAAGCAGATCGCGGGCAGCAGGCGCTCCCTGGCGAGTGCACCGGCGATCGCCGCGCGGGAGACCGGCCTTCCGGCAAACCGCGGATGGACGTCGCCTCCGAAGGCCCCCGATCCCCTCGGCCGTTTGCCCCTCCCAGAGCGGCCGCGCGGCCGGCGGGAGTCATCACGGACACGAGTGGCCTCCGCCTTTGAGACCTTGAGCAGCTCACGGTTCACCTTGGCGGCCCGGGCGCTCGGCAGCTCCCTGGCGGTGGGCGCTGTACCCTCGAACAGATCGTGGAGCCGCGATCCGACGAGAACCTGCTGGTACAGCGGCACGGGGCGGCGTTCGGAGACCACGACCTCGAAGCTTCCCCGCACGGTGCGCAGCCAGTCCCCGAAATCCTCGACGTTGCTCACCGTCGCGGAGAGCGCCGCGATCTGGACGCTGGCAGCCAGACCCAGAATGACCTCCTCCCACACCGCACCACGGAACCGGTCGGCCAGGTAGTGCACCTCGTCCATGACGACGTAGGAAAGCCCTTGCAGTGCAGGGGAATCCGCGTAAAGCATGTTGCGAAGCACTTCGGTGGTCATGACGACGACGATCTTCTATTACATGCTCGATCCCGACGTGGGCATCGCCAACAAGTTCCTCGAGCCGGTGGCGGGCGCGGTGCTCGGCGGCCTCCTCGCTCATCCCGCGGGCCCGGTAGATCAGGGTGAGCTCGTTCGCGTCGAGGTCCGTGTTCGGGCGCCCGTAGATGGGGATCCGGCCGTCGGACGGCTCGACCATGCGGTTGATCATCCGCAGGCTCGTCGTCTTGCCGCAGCCCGAGGGCCCGAGCAGGCAGCAATAGGTGCCGCCGGGGATCCTGAGGTCGAGCGAATCCACCGCGACCGAGCCGCCGAAGCGCT
>CAKZJI010000363.1 GCA_936941515.1 uncultured Propionibacteriaceae bacterium | reverse complement strand
GTCCGGGAGGAGAAGATGACCTCCCTGGAGGCGGCTGGCGACTTCGAGGGAATCGTCGGCGACATTGAGGCCGATGGCTCAATCAATATCCAGTACGAGTCAGCCGCGGAACTGGGCGACACGAGCTCCTCCAGCACAGAATCAGCGGTTGCTGGCATGTCCGAGGGATCACCGGTGAAGATCACGGTCACTCGCGCGGAGGGCATCACCCCCGAAGAGGAGACCCTGAGGGGCGGAGGCAGCATTGAGGGCTGCACGCTGGGGTTCACCGCCAGCTACCGGGGACGAGCTGCTGCCATGACCGCTGGACATTGCCCGAATTCCCCAGGAGTCCCGACCGGAAGCGGCGTCTCCCTGAAATTCGTCAAACAGCACATAGGCGACCACGGCGATGTCCAACTTCACACCACCACGGAGACCGCTGTGAACCAGATTCGGGTCTCGCGCTCGGGGGATCACCGCTCCATCACCGCTCGTGGTGATGGAGTCCAGGGCTCCAGGGTCTGCAACTACGGAAAGAGCCGGGCGCTGCCCTCCTGCACCACGATCCGAAACGTGAACCACGCTTTCATACACCCCGACACGGGCTCCTATGTCTCCCACATGGTGCAGACGAACGGCAGCTTCACGAGCTCCGGCGACAGCGGTGGCCCATGGTATTACTCGGAGACCGCACGGGGTATTCACTTTGGCAAGTCCGGAGGCTACGCCACCTACACCAGCATCCTGGAGGCCGAGGCAGTGCTGGATGCGACAGTTCTGACCTCATAGCAAGCCAGGGGGACGCCACACGATGAGAAGGACCGGTATCGGATTTACCACGATGGCCGCCATCGCGACATTCTGGGTGGCGGGTTGCTCCACAGCCAGCTCCCCCATCGTCGTCACCACCTCCCTGCCGCCAGATGCCGGGCGAATGGAAGCCCTGTTCGAGGGACGAGTCGCCGTCGATGAGGCAACCTCCTGCGTGTACGGCGAGTCGGGGGGTGGGAGAATCGGCTTGATCTTCGAGGAAGGGGCCACGATGAAAAACGAACAGGGTCCTGTCCAACTGCCCGGTGGAGCAGCGGTGCCTTTGGGAGAACCGGTGATGCTGGCTGGCGGATACGTGACATGGGAGGCATCTGATGGGCGATGCCCGTTTCAAGAGAATTTCCTGGTCAACGGGGTCTCCGGCCAATAGCGTCGTCACGCGGCCTGCCGGGCTCCCAGCCCGGCAGGCCTCAACAGACGAGATCACCAGCAGGAGCGCAATTGAACGCAGCCGACTTCGAGGCCGTGTATCGACGGCATCACTCGCTGGTGCTCAGCATCGCCAGCAATCGTCTGGGGGAGGTGGCTCTTGCGGAGGACATCACGAATGAGGTCTTCAGCCTCGCCTGGGAACATTCACAGCAGGGCGGCACACTCACCCTTGCCTGGCTGTACCGGACACTGCGGAATCTGGTGGCCAACCAGTACCGAAGAGAGCAGAGGACAGCCCAAACCCACAGACTGCTCGGCGCAAGCCAGGCAACTGACCAGCTGCCCGATGACGAGATCCACGATGCGCTCATCATCCGGAACGCGATGGCCGAGCTCAGGGAGAAGGATCGCGAACTCCTGATGATGGCCTACTGGGATGATCTGACCCGCACGGAGATCGCAGGGATCCTCGGCTGCACCAGTGTGACCGCGCGAGTTCGGCTCACCCGGGCAAGAAGACGGCTCTTAGCCAAACTCGGCATCGGAGCCCAGCAGAAAGGACACCGGGATGAATGACCTTGAAACCCGCATTCGACGGGCACGCCCCCCGGGCCCACACAGAGCTGATCCGCTGACTGAGCGGGCTCGCAGCGAGCTGCAGGAACTCATGACTGAGGCCCCCGCCCAGCCGGTCCCTTCCCCACGGCGGTGGCTTCCCACCATCTCCTGGCTCCTCGTGGCAACAGGTGCGCTAGTGGCTGCCGCAGTGGCTGTGCTCACGATCCCCTGGCGGCCCGGCAGCGACATCGGGATGCCAGAGGACGACACACGCACCACCGCAGCAGCGACGGCACCTCGTTTCGGCAGCATCGCCAACCTGGCCGGGGCATCCGAGTTCGTGTCCCAGGTCACGGTGCTCAGCTCAACAGCGCAGGAGACGCCGGAACGCCGAAGGATGATCGTCTCCGAGGTGCGTGTAGAGACCAGTCTGCTGGGTTCAGCACAGCCTGGGGAGGTCATCCGAGTAACCCAACCGGAGGGTGAGTCTGGCAACAGCGGAGTGGAGTTGCAGGCCATCGACGGCGACAGCCTGGTCCTCTTCCTCACCGCGAGCGAGGGATCCTATGCCCTGACGTCGCCAACGCAGGGAGTTCTCGCCGTGAATGGAGACGAGGTGATCTCTGTGTTCGACGATCCGCTTTTCGCACAGATCCACACTCTTGAGGAGCTGCGAAATGCCGTGGGTCGGTAGAGGATGACCACCACCGACCCACGGACGACGACCACAAGGCTGGCCCACGGTGTCCACATCCATAGGCAGACCGATATCACGGGTTAGCTGATTGCCTCCGCAATGTCCGCCGCGACCTTGGGCACCGGGACGTAGCGCGTGAGCTGGGTGATGTGGCGGGGCTCAAGCTCTGCCAAGGTTGAGACACCCAGCAGCTTCATGGTGCGCACCAGCTCTTCCCGGAGGATCGCGATGGTCCGGTCGACCCCGGCGCGTCCGCCAGCCATGAGCCCGTACAGGTATGCACGGCCGATCAGGGTGAAATTCGCTCCCAGCGCAACGCTGGCGACGATGTCTGCACCATTCATGATTCCGGTGTCCAACATCACCGCGGTGTCCTTGCCGACCTCCCGCACCACGTGCGGCAGCAGGTGGAACGGCACCGGTGCCCGGTCCAGCTGACGTCCACCGTGGTTGGACAGCAGAATGCCGTCGACGCCTGCATCGGCCAGCAGCTTCGCATCAGCGACGGTCTGCACGCCCTTGATCACAATCTTGCCGTCCCACATCTCGCGGATGATCTCAAGATCACGGTGGCTGATGGTTGGGTCCATGGCTGCGTCCAGCAGCTCGCCCACTGTGCCGCCGGTGGAGTTCAGGGAGGCGAACTCCAGTTTGGGTGTGGTTAGGAAATCGATCCACCACCAGGGTCGCGGCAGGGCGTCGATGACAGTGCCCAGGGAGATCTGAGGTGGGATGGAGAAGCCGTTGCGCTTGTCACGGAGGCGGGCGCCGGCGACAGGAGTGTCGACTGTGAACATCAGGGTGTCGAATCCGGCTTTCTTGGCACGCTCCACCAAGCCGTAGGAGATCTCACGACGCCGCATCACGTAGAGCTGGAACCAGTTGCGGCCACGGGGATTCGCAGCCACGACGTCCTCAATTGACGTGGTGCCCAGCGTCGAGAGCGTGAACGGGATGCCAGCGGCTCCAGCTGCGCTTGCGCCCGCGATCTCACCCTCAGTCTGCATGAGCCGGGTGAATCCAGTGGGAGCGATGCCGAATGGCATGGATGACGGGCCACCGAGGATCTCGCAGGAGGTGTCGACGTCCTCAGCGGGGTGGAGGATGTCGGGATGCAGCTCGATGTCCTCGAAGGCATGCCTGGCGCGGGCGAGAGACAGCTCTCCCTCAGCCGCTCCGTCTGTGTAGTCGAAGGCCGCTTTCGGGGTACGGCGCTTGGCGATCTT
>CAKZJI010000362.1 GCA_936941515.1 uncultured Propionibacteriaceae bacterium | reverse complement strand
ATTCAGTGTTGCGAAGTTGCCGACGGGCTCCACGGCCCCTGGTTTGTAGATGAAGGCCTGGAAGATGGCATCACTGCCCACTCTGCCCGTGGAGACAGCGGCATAGGTTCCCGGAGAATTCGCGTTGAGGGCATCCACCAGGTTCTGGAGGGCTAGGCCGTTGTTCTCGATCTCCATCAGCCCGAACACGTCGGCATTCAGCTCGGTCATGGCTGCGACGATCTTGGCCTGCTGCCGCTGGAACTCCTCCGCGGTGTCAGCACCCCGTGCCGCCGCATTCTCGGAGGTCAGGGTCGTGAAGTAGTTCAGCACGTTGAATGATGCGATCCTCATATCGCCCAGCTGCGGCGGTGCGCTTGGGCGGGGATTGCGGACGGTGTGCTTGCCGCCCTGCGTGGGCTGCAGTTTGAAAGCCCCGAAGTTGTAGCTGAGCACGCCCGTCAGCCCGGCGACGCTGTCCCCGCCGCGGAAGTAGTTGTCCCTGGCGAGAGGGCGGCCATTGGGGTGGATGGCTGGGCTTGGGTTCTGGGCTCCGCGCCCGTCATCGACGATCAGCCTGTCTGCGCTGTTGGCGTTCAACAGGGTGATGGCCTCCTGGCCCGGGGACGTGACAGAGGTTGGGGTCCACTGCCTTTGCGTCGCATAGGTGATCTCCCCGAATCGGTCAAAGTTGAAATACTCGACGATCGTCAGGTCCTGGGGGAAGGTCAGCAGCATCCCCTCGTAGCGTTCCCAGTCCGTCACAGGCAGGGTCAAGGCAGTGGCTGCGGGTGTGGGGACACCGCTGGCAAGCCGGGTCACGGAACTGGGGGTGAGCTGGGTCTGGCCGTTGAACTCACTCACCTTGCCCGTCACGCGGACGTGATCGCCGACACTGAGGTCGTTGCGGCCCCTGTCGAACACGAAGATCCCATCACTGGTGGTCTCATCCCCGTCGCCGTCGTCCTGCAGGAAGACACCGTTGAACTGTCCCTGGGCTTGGAAGTCACCCACGACGACGCCCTCAATGGTGACGCTCTGACCTGCGAGAGGACTGATATCGCCCGCGCCCTGCACGGCCCCGATGGGCAGCACATCGGAGGCGAGGGCAGGGGGAGCTGCGAAGCCGAAGCCCGCGCCCATGAGAAGAGACACTGCAACACCGAGCGCAAGACTTCTGCGATCACCCATGACCCAACCTCCGAGGACTCCGGGATAGCCGCAGGAAATTGTCTCAGCTACGCCCAGAAACTGCCACTTCTGTCAGTGACTGGGTGTGGTTGAAATACACGTCGGGAGTTGGGGGCAGCTCTCAATCCTGCGAGGGGAGCGGGGCCGAGGTGCGTTTCGGGGAGATCGGCCAATCCTCGGGGTAGCGCCACGCCAGGTTCTGCACCGTCTCGTCCAGCTTCCGCCGCGAACGGCTTGAGAGCCGGTCACCGAACACCGTGCCGTTGAGGTGGTCAGTCTCGTGCTGGAAACAACGGGCCAGCAGGCCAGTGCCCACGAGCTCAATCCGCCGCCCGAAGGCATCCTGCCCGCGGCAGATGGCCCTGTCGGGACGGGCGACGCTGGAGTATCCACCGGGCCAGGACAAGCAACCCTCCTCACTGGCATCCAGGTTGCGGTCCTTGCCCGTCGACAGTTCCACCTCGGGATTGCAGACCACGCCCCGGTGAACCCGCTCCTGGGCGTCGGGACATTCGTACACGAAGACCGCCAGGCCGACACCCACCTGTGTCGCCGCCAATCCAACGCCGTCGGCGGCGCGCATGGTCGCGAACATGTCGCGCACCAACTCATGCAGTTCCTCCCCGAAGTCCGTGATCGGCTCAGTCGGCGCATGCATCACCGGGGTGCCCCAGCGGGTGATGGGGCGGACACGGCCGCCAACGGTGAGGTCGTCAGGCATCAATCTCCTCGTTTCCGGGTAGTCAAGCGGCCAGCTGGCGGTGTGCGCTGAAGTCCGTCAGTGGGAGACGGCTCCGGGACGGGAGTCCTGCCACGGCAGCCGAGTGAGACGACACCGGGCGTACCGTGAGTGAGGTGAACGCTGCGAGACGCTGCACCCGGGACCGAGAGACACTCGACGAGGCCACAACAAGCGACAATAGTATGCCTTCTGCCACACTGTCGCCCATGGAAGGGCCCTGGGGTGAGGCGATCTCCGAGTACCGCATCTACCTGGAGGTGGAGCGCGGGTGCTCACCGCATACGGTGCGGGCCTACACCCGGGATGTTGCCAGCCTGGCTGGGACGACATCGAAGACTCCCATGCAGATGTGGCTGGCCGATGTGCGGGACTGGCTGGCTGGGCAGGTCGGCTCGGGTATGGAGCCCAGCACGCTTCAGCGTCGCATCTCGTGCGTGCGAGGGTTCTTTGCGTGGGCGGTCCGGGAGGGATTCGCTGATGAGAATCCTGCGGCCCGTCTGAGGTCCCCGAAGAGGGTCAGGACGTTGCCGAAGGTGCCGACGGGAGGGCAGGTCGGCGATGCCATAGCCTCCTTGGCCGAGGGAGTCGCCGAGGGTGATCCAATCGCCATCCGGGATGTGGCTCTCGTCGAGCTTCTCTATGCCAGTGGGCTTCGCATCTCAGAGGCCTGTGGTCTGGGGCTTCGTGATGTGGATTTCGACAGATCCACCGTCCGGGTGCTGGGAAAGGGCGGCAAGGAGAGAACCGTTCCGATGGGTGCTCCGGCCCGGCGTGCTCTGGATGCGTGGGTGGCTGTTCGTGCTCGGGTGGTGAAACCTGAGAGCCCGCCGTTGATGTTCCTCGGTGCCCGCGGAGGTGCGCTGGATCCGAGGGTGGCGCGTCGCGTCATCCACGCAGCCACCGCAGCGGGAGGCCTGTCTGTTGGGCCGCATGCACTGCGGCACGCTATGGCCACCCATCTGCTGGCTGGGGGGGCGGACCTCCGGAGCGTTCAGGAACTTCTGGGGCATGCCTCCGTGGCCACGACGCAGCGTTACACCCATGTCAGTGACGAGCGGCTGCGAGCCGCCTTCCAGCAGGCGCATCCGCGTGCCTGAGAAGCTGCGACGTGATTCGGCCGGTCGATGACCTCTATGCGACGAGTGTGAGCGGGTTGATCAGATTTCCGGCCTCCCAGGCCATCCAATGCAGATGGCAGCCCGTCGAGTAGCCGGTGTTGCCGACATGTCCCACCACTCCACCCGCTGGGATTTCCTGGCCCACACCGACCTCAATGGCTGAGAGATGGGCGTAGGCGGTCTGCCTGCCATTGCCGTGAGCGATGACCACCCGGTAGCCATAGCCGCCATGGTTACCGGCGGAGGTTACCTTCCCTGCCCAGGGGAGATGGATCTGAGCTCCGCAGGGAGCGCCGATGTCTACGCCGTCATGCAGCTTGTAGATGCCGGTCACCGGGTGGAGACGCATGCCGAAGGGGCTGGTGATGGGACCTTCCACGGGTAGGGAGCCGCCTGTCCCCGGCCCAGCGGCCTGGGCCGGGGGCAGCCAGGTGACGGCAGCTGGTTCCGTGCCGTGGGGCAGAAGCCGGATGGGGGGACGGGAGAGGTAGAGCATTGGGTCGTGGTAGTCGAGCCCATCTGTGAGACCCCAGTGCAGGCAGTAATCTGGGGCGCAATGGGGTGAGGCATCTGCTATATGGCCGATCACCTGGCCAGCTGCCACCTGCTCGCCGACTGAGACCGTGGCAACCACCGGCGTATAAGTGGTTCGCAGCCCATTGCCATGGTCCACTGAAACTGAGGGCGTTCCGGCGACCATGCCCGCGAAATAGACCTTCCCGACTGCGGCAGCATGGACTGCCTCCCCCCTGGCGGCGGCAAGGTCCACGCCACGATGCCCTGCCGAATATCGTGAAGTGCCCGGGTTGAAGGCCTTCAGTAGGGCACCGGGAACCGGGGCCTGCAACTCCAGGCCCGCGTCGGCCCATGAGTTCATCGGGGTCAGCAGCATCAGCAGGAATGACCAGATGATGATCCTCTTCATGTCCGCACCATGAGTGATCAGGCCGATGAGGCATCACCATCCTCCGAGCCGGCTCTCAGTGTGGAAAACCGACATGGTCGGCATGGTCTCCGGGATGACGCCGTCGCGGAAGAGGCTTCCATCGTTGGTGTCGCATCCTCACTTTCAGGCAATTCTGCGCTGATGGCTTCTACTGGAGTCCGGTCATTGCTAGCGTGATTGCCCCCCCGGCGGAGAACACCGGGTTGGTTCTGCGCACCGAGTCCTCGTCCGGATGGCCTTGCGCCATCCGGAGGTGGTGTGCACTGTGATGAAAGGGACCCTGAATGAGTCCAGTACGTTCTGTCGTGAGGTTTGCGGCTCTCGTGGCCTCAGCCACATTGTTGGCCTCGTGCGCTGGCGGTGGAGGCGCCACGACCACATCATCGTCGGCTGCTTCCCCCACCGTTGCTGATTCATCTGCCATGAATGCCTGTGAAAACCTTGCGGCCGACCCCGGCTGGTACGGCGACAACCATGGGCGTCTGGTTGCCATGATTGAGAAGCTGGGAACATGTGGCGGTGTGGGTGACGTTGCCAGTGGAGCCCCGCTTGCCTTGTTCGACTGGGACAACACCGTCGTCAAGAACGACATCGGTGATGCCACCACCTTCTGGATGCTGGCCAACGGCAAGGTGCTTCAACCCACGGACTGGGCTCAGGTGAGCACATTCCTCACGGCTGAAGCCGTCCAAGCCCTGACGGCTTCCTGTGGCTCCCTGGCTGAACCTGGTCAACCGCTGCCCACGAATACCGAGGCCGGGATTGCCTGCGCCGATGAGATCGTCATGGTCTACTCCGACGGCACCACATCCGGCGGTGCCGAAGCGTTCTCGGGGTTCAACGCCCGCCGAATCGAACCGCAGTACGCCTTCGCCGCCCAGCTTCAGGCCGGCCACACCGATGCCGAGGTGGAGGCATTCGCCAAGCAGGCACGTGACCTGAACCTTGCCGCAGAAGAGGGAGCCAAGATCCAGGTGGGCTCGAAGGATGTCACCGGATGGGTGCGCTACTACGACCAGGTAACTGACCTGATCAAGGCGCTCAAAGCCCATGGCTTCGACGTCAGGATCGTCTCCGCCTCTGCGGAGCCGGTGGCCAGGGTGTGGGCGGAATCCCTCGGCCTGACCGGAGACAAGGTCCTCGGCGTCACCCTGGAACACGACGGCGACAAGATCACCAGCACCATGACCACGTGCGGTGGCGAGATATCCATGACCTACATTGAGGGGAAACGCTGCCGCGTCAACGAGCAGATCTACGGCATCACCGGGCCTGATGCCTTCCAGCCGGCTCCGATGGACAAGCGCGCGGCCTTTGGCGCGGGTGACTCCGACACCGATGTGTCCTTCATGAGTGATGCGACTGAGCTGCGGCTGGCGATCAACCGCAACAAGACCGAGCTGATGTGCCACGCCTACGACAACGAGGACGGCAAGTGGATCATCAACCCGATGTTCATTGAGCCGAAGGGGCAGCGGGCCGAGCCCTATCCCTGCTCCACCGGCGGTGAAATCCAGCCCGACGGCGGCACCGGGCCGCTGAAGGACCTCGCCGGAAACCTGATCGAGGATCAGACCGACACGGTCTTCGGAGGCTGACTCAAAACCTGCGGGGCGTGCTTCCACTCCACTGTGGGGTGCGCCCCGCGGTTCACAGATCGCAGTTTGGCCACAGCTTGCCCCAGTGCATAGGATAATCACCGCAATCGGTGACATCCGATTGACATCGCATGCGTTGCCACGGGAGACCGTCAGCGATGGTGTGGTCCCAGCCAAGGCTGGGTGTCATCGCCGAACGCATCAGGCAGGGTCCTGACCGGGATCCTGGGAACAACCACCTGCGTGAGCCCCAGCTCACCCCGTCAAGGGCGGACGCCTGGCGTCCCCCGCGAAAGGAACGGCCATGGCCGTAGTGACCACTCGTCAGCTGCTTGAGTCAGGAGTCCACTTCGGACATCAGACCCGCCGCTGGAACCCCAAGATGAAGCGCTTCATCTTCGCTGAGCGCAACGGCATCTACATCATCGACCTGCAGCTGTCCCTCAGCTACATCGACAAGGCCTACGCCTTCGTCAAGTCCACCGTGGCCCGTGGCGGCCAGGTGCTTTTCGTCGGTACCAAGAAGCAGGCCCAGGAGGCCATCGCGGAGCAGGCCACCCGCGTCGGCATGCCCTACGTCAACCAGCGTTGGCTTGGTGGCATGCTCACCAACTTCCACACCGTCACCAAGCGCATCCAGCGGCTCAAGGAACTTGAGGGCATGAACCTCACGGACTCCGCCAGCACCGGACTCACCAAGAAGGAGCTGCTGCAGCTTGAGCGCGAGAAGAACAAGCTTGACAAGAGCCTCGGCGGCATCCGCGACATGGCCCGCACCCCGCAGGCTGTGTGGGTGGTGGACACCAAGAAGGAGCACCTCGCCGTTGACGAGGCCCGCAAGCTGCGCATCCCGATCGTCGGGATCCTCGACACCAACTGCGACCCCGACGAGGTCGACTACGCGGTTCCTGGCAATGACGACGCCATCCGCTCCGTCGCGCTGCTGACTCGTATCATCGCCGATGCTGTCGCGGAGGGCCTCATTGAACGCTCCTCCGGGCGCAGCGGCGAGGAGGCTGAGGCCGAGCCCATGCCTGACTGGGAGCGAGAGCTCCTGGCCCAAGGTGAGCAGTCCGCCGCCGAGTCGGCTCCGGAGGCGACGGAGGCAGCGGCCGATGCTCCCGCCGATGCCAAGTCCGAGTAATCAATCACCCCTTCCACGATCGACGGAAAGAAACACATGGCAATCACTGCTGCTGACGTGAAGAAGCTGCGCGACGCAACCGGCGCCGGCATGATGGACGCCAAGAAGGCCCTCACCGAGGCTGAGGGCGACTTCGAGAAGGCCACTGAGCTGCTGCGGATCTCCGGTCTCGCCAAGGCCGCCAAGCGCACCGATCGCGAGGCCACCAACGGCATCGTCGCGGGCCGGGACGGAATTCTCATCCAGTTCGCTGCCGAGACTGATTTCGTCGCCAAGAACGCCGAGTTCGTCGGTCTAGGCGACCAGATCGTCGAGGCCATCGCCACCAGCGGCGCCGCCGACCTGGAGACCGCGAACTCCGCGGCCCTGGGAGGGAGCACCGTCAAGGAGGCTGTGCAGGAGCTGGCTGCGAAGATCGGCGAGAACCTGTCCCTGGTCAATGTGGCCAACTACGACGGCACCACGCACCTGTACCTGCACCGCCGCGCCTCCGATCTGCCCCCGCAGGTCGGAGTGCTGGTCGAGTACAGCGGCGGAGACGACGCGATGGCCCATCAGGTTGCGATGCACATCGCCGCCATGAGCCCCTCCTATGTCACCCGTGACGAGGTCCCGTCAGATGTCGTCGACAACGAACGCCGCATCGCCGAGGCCACCGCCCGTGAGGAGGGAAAGCCTGAGGGCGCAATCCCGCGGATCATCGAAGGCCGTCTGAACGGGTTCTTCAAAGACGTGGCGCTGCTGGACCAGCCCGCTGTCTGGGAGGACAAGAAGTCCGTCGGCGACGCCCTCAAGGCGGCCGGCCTTGAGGTGAAGCGCTTCGTCCGCTTCGCCGTCGGTGCCTGACGAGAGACCCGGAAACGAGCGCGTCCCCTGTGGGGCGCGCTCGTTTTGCTGAGGAACGATATTGTGAGGCGTGATGCGTTACCCACCAGGAAGGTAGGCCAGATGAACAAGCCGTATCAACGTGTGCTGCTCAAACTCTCAGGCGAGGTTTTCGGCGGCGGGAAGCTTGGCGTGGATCCCGTGGTGATCTCCGACATCGCCCAGGAGGTTGCGGCCGTGGCCGTTGAGGGCACCCAGGTCGCCGTGGTGGTTGGTGGCGGAAACTATTTCCGTGGAGCTGAGCTCAGCCAGAATGGGATGGCCAGGGACCGTGCAGACTACATGGGCATGCTCGGCACGGTCATGAACGCCATCGCGCTGCAGGATTTCCTGGAGAAGGCCGGGATCCAGACCCGGGTGCAGTCCGCGATCAATATGGCCCAGGTCGCGGAGCCCTACATACCCCGCCGCGCCGAACGACACCTGGAGAAGGGACGCATCGTCATCTTCGGAGCCGGCTCAGGCATGCCCTATTTCTCAACGGACACCGTCGCCGCGCAAAGGGCGCTGGAGATCGGGGCTGAGGTCCTGCTCATGGGCAAGCAGGGAGTGGATGGCGTCTACGACTCAGACCCCCAGAAGAATCCGGCAGCGACGCGCTTCGAACACCTCACGCATGACGAGTTCCTGGCCAGGGACCTCAAGGTCGCCGATGCCACGGCGATCGCGTTGGCCCGCGACAATGCGCTCAACCTCGTCTTCTTCAACCTGTCCGAACGTGGCAACATTCGCCGTGTCGTGCAGGGCGAACCCATTGGGACGCTCGTTTCCCGCTGACAACCCATTTACCTGTAAGGAGAGCGGTCATGATTGCCGACGTCGAGAAAGAAACCCAGGAAAAGATGCAGCAGGCGGTGGACCATGCCCGCGAGGACCTGTCCACCATCCGCACTGGACGCGCCCACCCGGCGATGTTCAACCGCCTGAATGCGGACTACTACGGAGCGCCGACGCCGCTGCAGCAGCTGGCGACCTTCACCTCAACCGATCCCAGAACTATGCTGATCACCCCCTTCGATCGCAGCGCCATCGCCGCCATTGAGAAGTGCATTCGTGAGGCTGACCTCGGGGTGAACCCCAGCAATGACGGAAACTCGATCCGGGTTGTCATGCCGCAGCTCACGGAGGAGCGCCGCAAGGAGTACATCAAACTCGCCAAGGCCAAGGCGGAGGACGCCCGTATCGCAGTACGCAACATTCGTCGTCACGCCATTGATGCTTTCAAGAGGCTGGAGAAGGACTCGGAGATCAGTGAGGACGAGCTCGCCCGTGCTGAGAAGGCGATGGAGTCCACCACCAAGAAATTTGTGGAGGCGGTCGACGACCTGCTCAAGCACAAGGAAGCTGAACTCACCGAAATCTGATGCCGAGCGAGGAGTCTTCCGGCGAAGCGCAGGCGCCGAAGGGCGGCCGGAACATTCCGGCCGCCATCGGGGTGGGGGTGCTCCTACTGGGTGCTCTCGCCGTCGGGCTGTTGTGGGTGCCGTGGTTCTTCATCTTTCTTGCGGCTGCCGCTCTCGCCCTCGGTGTCATTGAGGTGCACCAGGCGCTGTTGCGCAAGGGGTTTCAGGCTCAGGTTGCGTGTATCGTCGTCGGAACCGTTGTGAGCGTCCTGGGGGGCTACGTGACGGCCCGGATGGATGTGGGTCTGCCACCGGCTGCCTTCGCGGTCATCTGCGTTGCTGGAACCTTCCTGGCCTGCCTGATCGCGCTGCTCTTTCGGCGGAATCCCGAGGGATTCATTCGGGACGTCGCAGCCAGCGCTCTGATCATCACCTACATCCCCCTCATGGGCATTTTCGTGCCGCTGCTGATGGCCGCCCCTCACGGGAATCGCCGCTTCGTGGTGGTGATCTTCTGCATTGTCGCAGCCGACACCGGTGCTTACGTGGTGGGATCGCTGTGCGGCAGGCACAAGATGGCGCCCGCCATCTCTCCGTCGAAAACCTGGGAGGGATTCGCGGGATCAATGGTTGCGGCTGGTCTCGTCGGCGCAGTGGCGGCTGTGTGGGGGCTGGGGGCACCCTGGTGGCTGGGCCTGCTGTTGGGGCTCTGCATCTCTCCGGCCGCCACGCTCGGCGACCTGGTGGAGTCACAGATCAAACGTGATGTGGGAATCAAGGACATGTCCAATTTCCTGCCTGGGCATGGGGGGGTGATGGACCGGCTGGATTCCATGCTGGTTGCCGTCCCTGTAGGATGGCTCGTTCTGCACCTGAGCCTTGGGGGATGACATGCCAACCCACTTGCCGCTGGTCTTCGACGCCCCCGCGCGGGGCAAGGCGCCGAAGCACTGGCTTGATCTCGACGCCGGTGAGCGCCGTGCCGCGATGGATGCGCTGGGGCTTCCGAGATTCCGGGCTGATCAGATCTCGCGTCATGTCTTTGACGGTCTGAGCGAGGACGTCGAGTCCTGGACTGATCTGCCGGCCGCCATTCGGCAGGATCTCGCAGCCCAGCTGTTTCCTGCGCTGCTGAGTGAAGTCCGACGGCAGGTGGCGGACCGTGGACGTACGATCAAGACCCTGTGGCGTCTCCATGACGGCTCCCTGCTTGAATCCGTGCTGATGCGCTATCCCAACCGCTCCACGCTGTGCATCAGCTCCCAGGCGGGATGCGGGATGGCCTGCCCGTTCTGCGCCACAGGCCAGGGTGGGCTGAAACGCAACCTGTCTCAGGCAGAGATCACTGTTCAGGCCTTGGCGGCGAACCGGATGCTCACCGCGGGGCTGGTTCCTGGGGGCGCAGGCAGGCTGAACAACATCGTTTTCATGGGGATGGGAGAGCCGCTTGCCAACTACAAGGCCGTGCTTGGTGCTATCCGAACCCTCATCGCCCCCAGCCCGGAGGGCTTCGGAATGAGTGCCCGCGGGATCACCGTCTCCACGGTGGGGCTGGTTCCCCAGATCGGCCGACTCATGTCGGAGAGACTGCCCGTCACCCTGGCCGTCTCCCTGCATGCCCCGGACGACGAACTGCGCAACGAACTCGTCCC
>CAKZJI010000361.1 GCA_936941515.1 uncultured Propionibacteriaceae bacterium | reverse complement strand
CCCGACGACGAGACGCTGTTCGTCGCCGTCCAGCACCCCGGCGAGGGCGACGACGAGGCCGTGCCCGCGAGCTACGAGGCGCCCTCGACCCGCTGGCCGGACTTCTCTCCCACCATGCCGCCCCGCCCCTCCGTCGTCGCGGTTAGACGGAAAGGCGGCGGTCCTATCGCCTGAGCCGCAACGCCCGTCTCGACGCCGGCCCGGCGGAGAGCTATTGCCGCGCCATGCCCGACTTGCTCCTCGAACTCCGCTCGGAAGAGATCCCCGCCCGCATGCAGCGGCGTGCGGCCGAGGATCTCAGGAAGCTCGTCACCGACGCGCTGGTGGAGCGCGGCTTCCTCTACGAGGGCGCCAAGGCCTTCGCCACGCCGCGCCGGCTGGCGCTGCACGTGGCCGGCCTGCCGCCGCGCGGCCAGGACGTGCGCGATGAGCGCAAAGGGCCCCGGGTCGGGGCACCGGAGGGCGCGGTCCTGGGCTTCCTGAAGAGCGCTGGGCTGGCGAGCCTCGATCAGGCGACCATCGTCACCGACCCGAAGAAGGGCGAGTTCTACCTCGCGGTGATCGAGCGCCCCGGCCGCGAGACGCTGGACGTGCTGGCCGAACTCCTGCCGGAGATCATCAAGAGCTTCCCCTGGCCGAAATCCATGCGCTGGGGCGCGGCCTCGGCCGAGCCGGGCTCTCTGCGCTGGGTGCGCCCGCTGCAGTCGATCGTCTGCGTCTTTGGGCCGGAGCACGATGAAACGCAGGTCATCCCCTTCGAGATCGACGGGCTGGTGGCGGCGGGAGAGGGGTCCCCCGGTCGGGCCCTGCGCTTTGCCGGGCTGGACGTGGCCAAGCTGGACCGCGCCATCGCCGCGCGTTTGACGCTTCCCGTCGCGAGTGAGGCAGAGATCGGGGCCGCGGAGGAGGCGGCCAGCCGCGCCGACCAGGACATGCCCGTTCACCTGAAGCTCGACACTGGGATGCGACGGGTCGGAGCGCCCCCAGCCGATGCGGTGGCCCTGGCCAGGCGGGTCGCCGAGGCCTCGCATCTGAGGCTCGACGGCATCTTCACCCACCTGCCCATCAGCGACACCCCTCTGGGAGCCGAGTTCACCCGGCAACAGCTTCACCGGTTCCTGCTGGCCGTGGCAGCCATCCGCGACATTGTCGGGGAGGTGCCGTGGGTCCATGCCGGCAACTCGGGTGCGGTGCTGGGGCACGACCTGACAGGAACCAACCTGATCCGTCCCGGCATCATGGCCTATGGATGCCGGGCCGATGCCAACACCAGCTGGGAGGGCCTCACGCCCGTGGCCCGTTGGACCTCGCGGATCTCTTTCATCAAGCAGGTCGAAGAGGGCGAGACCGTCGGCTACGGACGCACCTGGACCGCTCCCTGCGACACATGGATTGCGACCGTTCCCGTCGGCTATGGCGATGGCTACTCGCGGCTGCTCAGCAACCGCGGACGGATGCTTGCGGGCGCCCGGTCCCATCCCATCGCGGGGCGAGTGTGCATGGATCAGACGATGATCGACCTCGGGCCGCAGACGCCCAGCGTCGCCGTGGGCGACGAGGTGGTGCTGTTGGGGCGGCAGGGGGCTGAGGAGATCCCCGTGGAGGAACTGGCGGAGCTGATGGGAACCATCACCTATGAGGTGACCAGTCTCGTGGCCAGGCGCGTCGAGCGGGTCTACTCGTCGTCATCAGCAGGGACGGCGTAGCTGGACAGCCGGGGCCGTCGTGAGACGAACTCGTGCTGCGCATGCTGCACCACCGCGTGGGTGGACCAGCCGTCGACGATTGCCCCGACCCCTCCGCCCAGGAGTGGCACCTTCTTCGCCAGGAACACGCCTAGGCGCTTGCCGCCGATGAAGTTCACAGCCTGTTCGACCAGGGCGCGGGACACCCGCGCGTCGATGCGGGCGTCGAAGGCGGGTGCTGTGGCGACGGCGGCTGCTGAGCTGGGTAGCTCACCGGCTGAGATCAGCGCCGCTGCCCCCCGGGGGCCGAGCATCACCATGAGGATGGCGGTGCGGACCCTCGGGTCGCTCAGCTCGTAGCCCCGCAGGTGCGCGATCCCCGCGACCGCGCGTGCCTGCACGAACGCGGATGCGGCCAGATTCGCGGGAACCGTGACCAGCGACACCAGGAAACCGCCCCAGTTCGTCACGAAACCCTGACTGCTGGCCATCGCGATGTGCTGGTTCGACAGCCAGCGGATGGCGATCTCTGGGTCGCGGCGCTGCCGCAGGTGCTGCTGGGCCGACTTCTTGGCCCCAGGCAGCTTGCCGCGTCCCTCAATGGCCAGTTCTAGGAGCTGGTGGAAGGCATCGGCTGTGATGCCGGTCTTCGCCACCTCGTTGTCTCTGCTGTTCATGTCTCCTCCAGACCCAAGCTTGGCACGAGAACTCCCTGTTGCGAAGCCGGAGGTGGATCGTCATCTGGGCGTCGACCCTCAGGCGAGCTCTGATGCTGCAAGACTAGTCCCCGTGCTCGACAACGTGTTTGGTCCGCCCGAGGCTTGGCCGAGCTCTGATCTGATCGGATACAGCGATGAGTTCGACCCGGCCCTGGCCCTGGTGGCCTATCGCTGCGGTGTCTTCCCGATGCCCTACGACGGCTGGATGGGGTGGTGGTCCCCCCTGCGTCGGGGGGTGCTTCCCCTCGACGGCCTGCGCATCGCCCGATCACTGCGCAAGACGGCCGCCCGCTACACCACTACTACCGACAAGGCCTTTCCTGACGTCCTGGCGGCCTGCAGCGATCCCAACAGGAAGGGCGGCTGGATTGATGACCGGATCGCCTTCGCCTACACCGCGCTTCACCAGGCAGGCTATGTTCACAGCGTCGAGACCTGGGATGCCCAGGGTAGGCTCGTCGGCGGGCTGTACGGGGTGCAGGTCGGCGGGCTGTTCTCCGGGGAGTCGATGTTCCACCACCCCGAGCGGGGTCGGGACGCCTCGAAGGTGGCGTTGCTGCGGCTTGTCGCTGAGCTGCGATGCGCAGGCGTCAGACTCCTGGATGTGCAGTGGCGTACCCCACATCTGGCCAGTTTGGGGGTCATAGAGCTCAGCCGCGACGAATACCTCGCCCAGCTGTCGGATGCCTTGGGGGAAGACAGCCGTGCAGCATGGCAACGCAGCGGTATCTGGAATGCCGCGCAGCTCCTGGCCGCGCACGGCGACGCCTCCTGAGTCAGCTTTTGGCGCGCTGCAGCGCGCCGGGCAGGTTGTGAAGGATTGCCTGCTGGCGGAGGCTCGACTCGGCCCACGAGCTCTGGGCTGCGCTCCAGGCGGTGCGGGAGTCGTCGTTCCAATCGGCCATCGACGCCGACAGCTCGCTGCCGAGCACCGCCAGGAGGCCATTCAGCTCAGCCTGCGCGTCAGCGAGCCTCAGCACCCCCTCAGGCACCGGATCCGCCTCGTGCGACGGCGATGCCGTCTGACTCGTCGGGGGCTTGCGACTGGGCGGGTCAGGGACACGTGGCTGGCCGGTGAGGCTGGCGTGCACCATGTCCAGGCCTTGCTTCACCCGCTCGATCTCGGAGTCGAACTGGATGTAGTCATGGTGAAATGTGTTGAACTCGCGCACACCCAGGCGGGACGCCAGATCCGGCAGCTGACGTTGTAGCCGCTGCTGGAGGGCATGGATCTCTTGGTGCTTGGCCTCGACCTGACCAGCGGCCTTGGTCATCGCGAGGTTTCCCGCGTGCTTTGGGGCCATTGAGATGTACCTTCCGGTCGTTTCGTTGGGACGTGAAACCGACCTTATGCCTGGGTGGGGTCAACTCCACAAAGTCATCAGAAAATGCTGAGCGCGCTACTGTTTGCCAGTGCTCGGATATCTCGGACCTGCGGGGACCTTCACCCACCAGGCGCTTCAGACCATCTCCGATGACGAGGGGCTGCCGTTTTCCAGTGTGGCGGAGACCCTTGAGGCGGTGCGCCGCGGCCACGTGGAGGCGGCGGTGGTGCCCATTGAGAACTCCGTCGAGGGCGGGGTGTCGGCGACCCTGGACACGCTGATCGACG
>CAKZJI010000360.1 GCA_936941515.1 uncultured Propionibacteriaceae bacterium | reverse complement strand
GGACCAAGAGAGCGGCCGTGTCGACTGACTTGGTGGTTGGCGCGGATTTCGCGCGGTGGAGTAATTCCCGTGCCCGGCCCTCCAGAGTTGGATATTCAGTACGCCGATGCTCGGGATGTTTCGGCCTGGATGCTGGACTGCGCAGCTGATTCCGTCACCGGAATATTCAATGTTGTTGGGCCGCCCGGTGGGGCCACGATGGCCTCTCTCATGGCAAAATGCCTGGCGACGACTGGCTCTGACGCAAAACTGGTCTGGGTGGATCCAGCGATCGTGGCTCGGGAGGGAATCGAAGCCTGGACGCAGGTGCCCATCTGGCTCCCACCTGGCCCGGAACATGCGGGCGTCCACCGAGGAGATACGACTGCACTTGCAGCGACCGGGTTCAGGCAGCGTGATCTGGCCGAAACTGTCGAGGACACGTGGCTGTGGATGCAGGGCCCCGACGGTATCCAGACCTGGGCTGATCAGGAACTTGGGCTCTCGACCGAGGTAGAGCGCCGACTGCTGGCCAGTCGCGCATAATCGACGGTTGTGGGCTTGTGACCCATGACCTGTGACCTTTTCCCAGGGCCTCAAGTGCGGTCATCGCGTGGCTGCGTCGAGCTGCAGTTTTCTCAGCGAGGCGCTGCGAAGCCTGTTCCAGGTATCTGGGGTTGAAGCCGACCTCCTCCAACTCAGTCCTGGTCCCGGCGGACTGGTTTGCTCTGCTCTGCGACTGCGTTGTCGATTTCGTGCCGAAGCGCGAGGTCCCCACCTGAGACCGGCATCTGGTGCTGTCACTCGCCTCCGTTGTCTTTGCGGCTGCGGGGTTCGAGGGCTCCGTGAGGGCGGCCCGCCGTCGCCGCCCACCTGAACTAATCTTCATCTGTGAACTAATCGTTGACTGGGCATTATGAGGCATTGGCATCGTGCCGACAGGCAGAAGGTTGCGCTTCGGGATCATAGAGCTTAGACTCAAGCTTCATAGGGGGGGTCGGCAGAACTGTTCATCGGTGCTTGACTCCGGATTTTCTCGGGGCGCACCCGTCCCGACGACTTGGTCTGGGAGGTTCTGGCCGTGTCTGTCAATATCGTTTTGTGGTTTCTCGTCATGCTGGCGGCAGGCTACTTATTTCTGCTGTCAACATTCACGCTTGCGACGATGCTCTGGGAATGGCGGGAAAGCCACCGTTCCGCAACCCCGGCCGACGCATCTGAGGGTCAACTTTCGTTCACTCTCCTTGTGCCAGCGCGGCATGAGGAGGCGGTGATCGGAACCACGCTTGATGGCCTGGCCTCACTTGATCATCCTGACTACGAGGTGCTGGTCATCGTCGGTCACGATGACCCGGACACCAGCCGAGAGGCGGAGGCGGCAGCAGCTCGACATCCGGGGAGAATCCGGGTGATCGTCGACTACCACGAGGAGAAATCGAAGCCCAAGGCCCTCAACACTGCCTTGGCCCACAGCCGCGGCGATGTGATCGGCATATTCGACGCTGAGGACGTCGTCCACCCTGGGCTGCTGAGAGTGGTGGAGCGGACTATGCTGGAGGACCGATCAGCCGCTGTCCAAGCGGGAGTGCAGCTGGTGAACTTCTGGTCGAAATGGTACACGTTGCGCAACACGCTGGAGTACTATTTCTGGTTCCGCAGCAGATTGGCATTCCAGGGAGAGCACAAGTTCATCCCCCTCGGAGGCAACACGGTCTTCATGCGTCGCCGAGTTGTGTGCGAGCTTGGCGGATGGGACGCCGACTGCCTTGCCGAAGACTGCGAGATCGGGGTGCGATTATCGAGTCACGGACTACCCGTCTCAGTAATATATGATCCAGAATTAGTCACCCGCGAAGAAGCGCCTGTCACCATAAAGCAGTTCATCAAGCAACGCACGCGATGGAACCAGGGATTCATCCAGGTGATGCGCAAGGGAGAGTGGCGGCGGCTTCCGGGACGAAGGCAGCGGGCACTGGCTGTGGTCACGCTGCTGACCCCCTTCCTCATTGCGTTTTCAGGCCCTCTGCTGCTGCTGGCGGTGGCATCCATGCTGTTCATCCCTCTGCCAGACGGATGGTCGCTTCTGACCTTCCTGCCCATCCTGCCGATGCTCGCGACGCTCGTTGCAGAGTGCGTTGGGCTGCATGACTTGGGGCAGATCGTGGGGCGGCGACCAGGAATTCGCCACTATCTGCTGCTGGTGGTTGGCCTGGTGCCGTTCCAGGCACTGCTCATGTTCGCTGCCGTGCGGGCATGCTGGCGCATGGCTTCCGGGCGTACCTCCTGGGAGAAGACGGCGCACGTCGGAGCTCATCTGCTGACCCCGCCGGTGCCGGAGCAGGAGCGTCACACCCAGCCGGAACGGGAGCTCGCATGAAGACCGCGGTTGTGAAGAGGGAGCAGCTCGCCCGGTCCCAGACGTTGGCTGAACTGGAGCCGGACCTGTATGAGCGAGTGTCGGAGGCGCCACCGGCGAAACGCCGCAGAATGCAGCTGTCCAAGGGCACGATGCGTGACCTCGTGTGGCTGCTTCCAGTGCTCACCGGAGCGACAGTGCTGCACGCCTGGAACATGCTGCGTTCGCCGATGCCGTTCGACGACGAGGGAACCTATATCTCGCAGGCGTGGGCACTCGCGAATCACGGTGAATTGTCGCACTACACATACTGGTACGACCACCCGCCGCTGGGATGGATGCTGCTGGCCGTCTGGAACCAGCCGTTCCGGCTGTTCGGCATAGACGAGTGGGTTGCTGGACGGATCGGAATGCTGGTCATCCATGCGCTGTCCTGCGCGTTGCTCTATGCGTTGGCGCGGCGGTTCTCCGCGCCACGTTGGGCAGCAGCTATCGCACCAGTGCTGTTCACCGCGTCGCCAATCATGATGCGATGGGGTCGGCTGGTGATGCTGGACAACATCGCCACGCCTTTCCTGCTGGCTGCCTGGCTGCTCGCACTCGACAGGCGACAGCGGCTGTCGCGTTTCGCGACCAGTGCGCTCCTCCTGGCCTGCGCGGTGCTGGTTAAGGAGACGACTCTGCTGTTCCTCCCGGCCGTGTTCTGGTCGCTGCTGCAATCGGCTCGATCGCACCGTCGCTATGTGGTGCCGATCTACGTATGGCTCGTCACCGGCATGGGATTGGCATATGTGTTGTTCGCCCTCATGAAGAATGAGCTGTTCGACGGCCCGGGCCATGTGTCTCTGGAGTGGGCTCTGCGGTGGCAGCTGGTGTCGCGCAAGTCGTCGGGCTCGCTCTTGGACCCGACCAGTGAGGCGGCGTCCAAGGTAATGTCGTGGTTTGAGACGGACGGCATCCTGCTGATTGCTGGTGCGCTCGCTGCGCTGCTGATCACTCGGTGGTCTCGCTTCCGGCCGCTCTTTCTTGTACTGGTGTTGCTGTGGTCAGTGGTGCTGCGTGGCGGCTACGTGCCGGGCCCCTACCCGGTCAGCCTCATCTGGCCCTCAGCGCTGGCTGTGACGCTGTGCTCCGCCCGTATGCTGACATTGCTGCGAAAACGGCGAGTGAGACGGGCGATCAGGAGGGGAGCAACTGTCGCGCTCGCTGCTGCGATGGCGGGGGTGGCGAGCCTTGGCGTGGTCAAGAGTGAGATGTATC
>CAKZJI010000359.1 GCA_936941515.1 uncultured Propionibacteriaceae bacterium | reverse complement strand
GCAGTGGCGAGGCGATGTGCATGGGCCACACGGCGGCGGGAAGTTGTAGAGATGCAGCGAAGATTTCACACGACGCGCGGCCAAGAGTTCACAAACACGCGCCACACGTTCGTCTCTGCAAAGTAGGCCGAGCTGGAGATGAGTGAAGAAGGGCATCCAGGACGGGGCCGTGCGAATTCGCCTGGGTGCGTAGAAGGCGCCTCCAGACTGGAGCCGCGGTACTTCCTGCGGGTCGCACGAGCGCATCCACGCCCACTCCGAACACTCTGCATGTCTAAGAGTTGCTACTGGATCGCCATCTGCCACGTCCGGCGGCAGGGTGTCCTAGTAGGCGATCAGTGGGGGCCGTGCTCCTCTCACCAGGGAAACGTGCCGCCCAAGAACTGGGTCAGTAGTGCAGTGAGGCCACTCACGGCAGCTTGGCCGGAAGCTTCGGCGGCCCCGTCGCGCAATTTTGTCAGAAACGAGCGTGTGGACTCACCGACCGTATTGCCGTCCTCATCGAGAGCTTGTCGAAGATCTGCAACCTGATCGGGCTCGAGAAGCTTGGCGGCAGCATCCAAAAGTCCCTCACGATCTCCAGGAGTCACGCGAGCGTCAATTGCAACTGAGGCGGCGCCGTCAACCTGCCCTTGTGAGACCACCGATGCCCGGTCGCCATAGATGTTTTGGGTGATGATTTGAAGAGAGACGCTGCGTGCTTCTCCCCGTGTGCCCTCCGCATCCTTGCCGACATCGCCCACTGATGGATCAATGGCTTCGAGCTCCAACAGCAGCTCTAGGGCAGAGGTGCGCACACGATCGACGATGCCCTCCAGATGCGTCCGGGGCATGACTCTGCAGGCCGATGCGAGCTCCATCATCTCAACTCTGGGCGCTTTGCCTTCATTGCCGAGGCGACGGAACTCATCGACCCAAATGAGAGGAAGGCTAAGCTCCGGTGAGTTCTCCCGGTCTCGGGTCAGGGCGCTGACCTCCGCCACGGGCTGGCGTAGGAAGTCTGCTTCTGCGGGTACTCGTAATGACTCTGGGATGTCCGAACGACTGAGTGACTGACGCAACGAGGCGCCCATCGGACCATGGAATGTGAGCCTGTATGGAGCGAAGAGAGTTGAGCGATAGTTCGGAGGTTTAACGTCTGGTGACCCGTACCCCTGAAGCTCGCCCTTCACCCATTCCACCATAGGGTCGGACTGGATTCGCTTTGCCACTACCAGACATTGCCGCAATGCGTGTTCGATCTGCACATTCGGATCTGACAAGGTCTCAATTGCGCGAGTGATAGTGAAAGTCATCAGAAAAAGCACCAATCGGTGTGGCGGACGTGGCAGACGGTGGCACGTGGACAGTCCTAGAACTTTTCGTGAAACGGTCGCATATGGGCAAGGCTGAGGCTTCAAGAGGCTTGCGAGGGCCTTCTATCGAGCCGCAGACCTCTGACGGGGCCGCAGAGGCCAAACCATGACTGTCTCGCTCGTCAGTTTTCCAGTCTCTGCCTCCCCGGGACGCTCGATAGCTCGACATACAGGTCTGTGGCGATCCGGGACTCCTCTGCCGCGTTTGATATCGTCGAGTCCATGTACAGAGGCATCGCGTCGATGAAGCTCCGCTCCGCCCGCTGACGGCGGCGGACCACTCCTGACGAAACCCGCTCGCCGTCCTGGCACCCTGCCGGGCGGCTTTCTCGTGCTGCCCGGCTCCATGACGAGCTGAGAGACCACGATGACCCTGACCCCTCTGAACACCCCTGCCCTGCCTGCAGGCAGCGCCGCCCACATCCGAGCCGAGAGCATCACCCTCACCCTGGGCGATCGAACCGTGCTGAACGACGTGGACGTCACGGTCTCCGCCGGATCCCGGCTGGCCGTCGTCGGTGAGAACGGCCGCGGCAAGACCACGCTGCTGCATGTGCTCGCCGGCACCCTGATGCCGGACTCCGGCACCGTGACCCGCGCAGGGACGGTCGCCCTCGTCGAACAGGACCTCGACGTGGACGACGACCGCACGGTCGGTGACCTCGTCCACGACTCCATCGGCGAGTCCCTCCGTGTCCTGGACCGCCTCGAGGAGGCCACCCTCGCCATGGCAGAGGGCAGGCCTGGAGCCGATGACGCCTACGCCCGAGCGCTGGAGACGGCCACCGCCCTCGACGCCTGGGACGCCGAGCGGCGCATCGACCTCGCGTTGCACGGCCTGTCCGCCTGCACGGATCGGGCTTGTCCGCTGCGGGCACTGTCCGTCGGACAGCGGTACCGCGTCCGGCTGGCCGTCGTCCTGGGCTCTGCGGTGGACCTGCTCTTGCTGGACGAGCCCACCAACCATCTCGACGCCGGGGCCCTGGAGTACCTGACACGGGCACTGAGGGAGCACGCTGGGGGGTTCGCCGTGGTCACCCATGACCGCGCACTGATGAAGGACGTCGCCGACGTCTTCCTCGACCTGGATCCCACTCGTGACGGTCGCCCCCGGCAGTACACCGGAGGCTATGAGGCCTGGGAGAAGGGGCGGCGTGCCGAGCGGGCCGCCTGGGAACAGGAGCATGAGCAGCAGCTGGCCGAACACGCCGCCCTCACCAGCGCGGCCGAGGCCGCCCGCGGACGTCTCCAGGACCGGTGGCGTCCGGACAAGGGGACGGGCAAGCACCAGCGGGCCACTCGCGCCGGCGGCGTGGTCCAAACCTTCAACCGCAGGATGCGGGATCTGGCGGCGCACGAGATCACCGTGCCGGACCCGCCCCGGTCCCTGACGTGGCCGGCCTCGACGACCAGGGCAGGCCGGCCACTGCTCAGTGCGGAGGGGGTCGGCCTGGCCGGCCGCCTCCACGGGCCGGCCTCCGTCGAGCTCCACGGCGGGGATCGCCTGCTGCTCACCGGCCCGAACGGCGCCGGCAAGTCCACGTTGCTCCAGGTCCTCGCCGGCATCCTCGAGCCCACTGCCGGCCGCATCCTGCGGCACACGGGCGCGAAGATCGCGCTGCTCGCCCAGGAAGTGCCCGCATGGAACCCGCGACACACGGCGCGGCAGGCGTTCGAGGCGCACCTGCACCGCAACGGTCTGATGGCGAGGAACAACGGTGTGCCGTCACTCGGGTCATTGGGCCTGCTAGAACCGCGGAGCCTGGACACGCCCGTTGGGCGGATGTCTCAGGGGCAGCAGCGAAGGCTCCACCTGGCGCTGTGCCTGGCTGAACAGCCGGACCTGTTGATGCTCGACGAGCCGACCAACCACCTCTCCGCCGCGCTGGTGGACGAGCTCACGGACGCCATCCGGGAGACCCGGGCGGCCGTGGTGGTGGCTACTCACGACCGCCAGATGCTCCGAGACCTGACCGACTGGCCGCGTCTCGAGCTGAGCACCGAGGGGGTGAGCCGTTGACCTCGATCACCGCACTGGCACCTCTGTCCTCTCCCCGGTATCGGCCGCTGTTCCTGGCGATGGTGCTGGCCATCTTCGGCCAGGGTGCCTGGAACCTGTACCTGGCCATGCAAGTGCTGGAGCTCGGAGCTGATCCGCCGACGCTGGCCGGCGTCGTCATGTGGAGCGGCGTCGGCCTGCTGGCTGCCTCACTGCCGGCCGGCGTCGTCGCCGATCGCCTGTCGAAGAAGGGGATCCTGGTGGCCGTCCTGGTCGTCAATGCGGTGGCGGCCGGTGTCGTCTCCGGCCTCGCCACGATGGGGGCCGCTCAGTACTGGCTCCTGGGATTGTCAGCACTGATCGTCGGGGCATCGACGGCGTTCTTCTTCCCGGCCTACACGGCGTTGGTGCCGCTGCTCGTCGAGGAGGAGCAGCTGATGGCCGTGAACGGCCTCGAGGGGGCGACGCGGCCCGTCGTCGGTCAGGCCCTGGCACCAGCCCTGACCGGGGCGGTCATCGGTGCGACGACACCTCCTGCGGGCGGGCTGCTCATTGCCCTTTCGCTCGCGGCCGGCGCGGTGCTGGCCGCCCGCCTGCCTGCGGTGGGCCCTCCAGATACGAATGCGGCGCCTCAGCACCCGTTCCGGGACCTGGCCGAGGGATTCACGTACGTCCTCCGGACGCGCTGGGTGAGGAGCAGCGTCCTGTTCGCCGCCGTCATGGGCCTGGTGACAACCGGCGTCCTCGAGGTGCTGCTGCCGGTGCTGCTGCGCGACGGCCACGAGAACGGTGCCGCGGTCTACGGGGCGGTGCTGGCGGCGCTGGGCGTCGGCGGGCTGGTCGGCTCGCTGATTGCTGGCGGCATGGAGGCGCCGCGGCGGTTCCTGCCCGTAATGGTGGGAGTCTGGGCTCTGGCCTGTGTCCCGCTGGCCCTGCCTGCTTGGACGCTGAACCCCTGGATCATCGGGGCCGGTCTGATGCTCTACGGGGCCGGCATCGGAGTGGGCATGGTGATCTGGGGGACCGTCCTCCAGGCGCACGTGCCCTTGGACATGCTCGGACGGGTGGCGAGCCTGGACTTCTTCGTTTCGATCGCGTTCATGCCGCTGTCCGTCGGGCTCGTGGGGGCGGTCTCCGCCGCCGTCGCCCCAGGAGCACTGTTCGTGGCCGCGGGGATGGTCCCGCTGGCCTTGGCCGGCGTCCTGGCACTGGCCGGGCAACTGCGTTCCGACGAGCCCCACGCGGCGTGACTCGTGCCTCGCGGCGGGGTCGGGCGATGGCTCGGCCCCACCACGCGGCAGGGGGCGCCCCCTGCTGTTCCGACGCTTCAATCGACGCGCCCACTCAGGAGGCCCGCGTGCGTCCCCTGGCCCTCACGGCGCGTAGTCGCACGATGGCAACAAGTTCATTGCTGGTCACATCACGCTCCGTCAAGAGGCGAGGTGTGCGCTGTTCTATGAAACATAGATGCGCGTCTGTGAAATCTTCGCTGCATCTCGACAGTGGCGGCCTTGTGATGGCGCACCCGATGTTTACGAGGTGAGGATTGTCGAGATGCAGCGCAGATTTCACCTGACGCGCGGGGAACTCTTCGCATATCGGGCGGGATCCGGTCGGCGGGAAAACCGGGTGTCCAGGTGGGCGCCCCCGCGCGCCCCGGGGATCGCCCGAAACGTACGGGCGGCTGCCGCTCTAGCGGGTTGGTTGTGGCGAGCCGTGCGGCGGGCTGACAGGGCCCGAGGTGGCGCACACGGCGCATGGCGGGCTCCCTGGTCACAAACGACCGATTATGTCCTGCGCTCCGAATGGTTCGAGTCAGATGGCAGGTCTAAGATCGAACTGCTCTTAAGCTGGTCAATAAGTTTTAGGTTGCTCTTTGGGCAACCGCTTTTGATGGGAGCAATCAGTGACAGCAGTTTCCCTGAACCAGATTGACATCATCGTCCCAGATGTCCTTGAAGCAGCCCGCCTGCTGGTCGATGCCTTCGGGGCGACGGCGCGCGTACAGGAGCCAGAGTTCGCTGAGGTGAAACTCGGGGGCATGATCCTCATGTTCTCTCGCACTGCATTGGTCCCCATGCAGCCTGCGACGGGCCTGATCCTCCACCTCGAGGTCGATGATCCACAGGCGGCAGCGGAGCGTGCACAAGCCCACGGTGCTCGAATCCTGCACCCGTTGACTGAGACGGACTGGGGGACGTGCTCCGTGCTCATGTCTGGGCCGGCGGAGACAGTCATTGACCTCTTCCGTGAGAATGCTGGCGGCGGGGCATGAGGACGATCACGGTGCATCAGGCCGTCGACGAAGTCATCACGACAGCCGTTCGTGAGGGGGACTGCCGCACGGATAGGTGACAGTGAGCGATTCATGCCGCGAGGGTCACGGCGGGCTTCATGATGGCCTCGTACTCGATGGGGGTCAACCGTCCGAGACGAGTGAGCCGCCCCCTTCATTCGGTCCGGACGTTCTGTGAGTCGTCGGTTTCCATTT
>CAKZJI010000358.1 GCA_936941515.1 uncultured Propionibacteriaceae bacterium | reverse complement strand
CGACAACACCGGCATCAAGTCGATCTATGACTCCATCGTCGCCAACCTGGACCAGTCAGCTCATCTCACCGCCTGGGATGAGGACTGGATGGCCGCCTTCCAGGGCGATCCCAAGTTCGCCACCATCATGTGCCCCAGCTGGATGGCTGGATTCATCGAGGAACAGGCAGCAGGCGTGACCGGCTGGGATGTGGCCCCGGTGTTCCCGGGAGGCGCCAGCAACTCCGGTGGCTCCTACCTGATGGTTCCAGTGCAGTCGAAGCACCAAGAGGCGGCCAAGGCCCTGGCCGACTGGCTGACCGCCCCCGAACAGCAGCTGAAGGCCTACGCGGCCAAACAGGTGTTCCCCAGCCAGGTCGAGGCCTTGAAGTCTCCTCAGGTCACCGAGTCCGTCAGCAAGTTCTTCAATGACGCCCCGATCGGCAAGATCTATGCCTCCCAAGCCAGCTCGATCACGGTCCAGCCCTTCACCGGAGAGCATTACGGCTCCATCCGTGACATCGTCGGCGATGCCCTCAACCGCGTCAGCTCCGGCGCCATGGACGCTGAGGCCTCGTGGCAGCAGGCGCTCGCGGACTACAAGGACCTGGGAATCTGATCCACCGGGCGCGGGTCTGGGGCCTCCCCGCTGGCCCCGGCCCCCACCCACGACACCAAGGACAATCCAATGCCGACTCCGGGACGGACCCCACAACAGGGATGTGCGTGATATGACCACATCGCACGACACCGTGAGACCTTCCGAGAGGCGCTTTCGCCTCAGCATGCTGGACGTGAAACTCAGCCCGTACCTCTACGTGGCGCCCTTCTTCGTCGTCTTCGCGATCACCGGCTTGTACCCCCTGCTGTACACCGCCTTCATCGCGGTGCACAACTGGCACCTGGTGCGAGGCAACCAGGGTTTCGTCGGGCTGGCGAACTTCACGGAGGTCTTGGAGCAGCCGCGTTTCTGGCAGTCCCTTGGGAACACCTTCTCAATCTTTGCGCTGTCTTCCATCCCACAGGTGGTGGCTGCCGTGCTCATCGCCGCGGTTCTGGACGCGAACCTGCGGGCCAAGACTTTCTGGCGCATGAGCGTGCTACTGCCCTACGTGGTGACCCCCGTGGCTGTCTCCCTGATCTTCGGGAAGCTCTTCGCCGACCAGTCCGGGCTCATCAACAACATCCTCAACGCCCTGGGCCACAATTCGATCGGCTGGCACGTGGACCCCCTGGCGAGCCACATCGCCATCGCGATGATGGTGAACTTCCGGTGGACTGGGTACACCACGCTGATCGTGCTGGCAGCGATGCAGGCCATACCCCGCGATCTGTACGAGGCAGCCATCATCGACGGTGCGTCGCGGGTTCGCCGTTTCTTCTTCGTCACGATCCCCATGCTGCGCCCAACCCTGATCTTCGTGGTGCTGACCTCCACCATCGGCGGGCTGCAGATCTTCGATGAGCCCAAGACCTTCGACGCCACCGGCATGGGAGGCCCCAACCGGCAGTGGATGACCATGACCATGTACCTGCATGAGATCGGATGGGGCAAGACCCGGGACTTCGGCCGTGCCGCAGCGGTGGCGTGGCTGCTGTTCCTGATCGTCGTCGTGCTGTCGGTGGTCAACTTCCTGCTCATCCGACGCATCTCCTCTGATGACTCCAAGACCCCGAAAACCAAACGCACGAAGCAGGTGAAGTCATGAGCCGCACAGATCAGACGATGTCGGCCCCCGCGCTGGAGCAGTTCGCCGGCAAGGGGCTGGCGCGGGCTGCGCGACGCCGCGCCATCCGACGTGGAGAGCTCGCCCCCATCCGTGGGACTTCCTTCGGCGCGGATCGCCGTCCCGGCTGGGTCACCTACACAATCCTCATGGTGATCTTCGCCCTCTCCTGCTTCCCCGTCTACTACGCCATCTTGCTGGCTTCCTCCGACGGCGCAACCATCGCCGCGAACCCCCTGCCGTCGCTGCTTCCCCAGGGCAACCTGTGGGAGAACCTGGGTCGCGTGATGAGTTCAGACGTCAACTTCTGGCGGGCTTTGACGAACTCAGTCATCATCTCGGTGGTGACAGCCATCTCCGTGATGTTCTTCTCCACCCTGGCCGGGTTCGCCTTCTCCAAGCTCCGTTTCCGGGGCAGCAAGCCGCTGCTGCTGTTCGTGATCGGGACGATGGCCGTGCCCGCGCAGCTGGGCGTGGTCCCGCTGTTCATCGTGATGGCGGAGCTGAAGTGGATCGGTGAGCTTCAGGCCGTGATTGTGCCTGGTCTGGCCTCGGCCTTCGGGGTGTTCTGGATGACCCAGTACCTGCAGTCCGCGCTGCCCTTCGAGCTGGTGGAGGCCGCCCGCGTCGATGGCTGCTCCATGATCCGCACCTTCTGGCATGTTGCCGTGCCCTCGGCACGCCCCGCCATGGTGATGCTCGGAATGTTCACCTTCGTGGGTTCCTGGACGAGCTTCTTCTGGCCCTTCATCGTGCTGGGCTCCAAGAACCCCACCCTCCCGGTGGCCCTGACTCTGCTGCAGGGCACCTACTTCAAGGATTACTCACTCATCATGGCAGGCGTGGTCATCACCACCGTCCCGCTCATGATCCTGTTCGCCCTGGCCGGTCGACATCTGGTGACCGGCGTCATGCAAGGAGCTATCAAAGGATGACCATCCACACCTTCCCTGAGGATTTCCTGTTCGGTGCCGCCACCGCAGCCTTCCAGATCGAGGGCGGCGCCCCCGACGACGGGCGTGGCCGCTCCATCTGGGACGAGTTCTGCGATCAGCCGGGCCGAATCCTCGACGGCTCAAACGGCCAGGTGGCATGCGACCACTACAACCGGATGCCCGAGGACGTGGCGCTGATGCGGCAGCTGAACCTCCAGGCCTACCGGTTCTCCACCTCCTGGGCTCGGGTCTCCCCCGATGGACGAGGCTTCAACCCCAAGGGGGTCGACTTCTACTCCCGTCTCGTCGACGAGCTCTCCGGCGGCCAGCGGCAGCGGGTCATGATCGCGATGGTGCTCGCCCAGCCGACCGACCTCCTGC
>CAKZJI010000357.1 GCA_936941515.1 uncultured Propionibacteriaceae bacterium | reverse complement strand
CGTTCCGTACGGGTCCCTGCGCCATTCCCGTCTCCTTCGAGGGCGTTCGAGGCGGCCCCTGTGGCAGCGCATCGCGGCCGGCGCAAGGCAGCCCAAGGGCGGGTGGCCCCGCCGCCGGTGGTCGTGACCGGGCTCGGACCTTCACGGCCAAGCTGACACCGTGCTGCCCCCGGCCGGCCCAACCGTGGCCTTGCCCGATCCCTAGCGTCGCGGGGTTCAGGAACCCACGCGCGAGGCAGACGCCATGCCGACAGCCGACGCCCACATCACTGAGGGCCATCTCCAAAGTTCCGTCGCGGCGGCGCTGCATACCATCGCGCAGGTCCGCCGGGAGCGGGAGCACGCCCCGATCCACGCCGCCCGGCTCTGCCTCGCCGAGGCCCACGGCGCCGAGGTCGAGGATGCCGAGCCCGAAGGGTGAGAAAATGACACGGGAGTCAGGACTTGAGGACAGCGGCGCGCCAAGAAGGAGGTCTCCGATTCTCCCCGTGATGAAGTCCCGGTTGCCGGTCTGCTGAGTTGCCAGATCCAAGGACGTCGCTTCACGGCAGACGTGATCAGGATCGTCAACGACGTTGGCCGCTGCCAGGATCGAGGGCACTGACAGGTCTCGCAGCGACGTGTGCAGGACGACTTGGTGCCCCGGCCCGTGCCACGGCGGAAGGTCCAACCAATGACTCGAGTCGGTCGTGGCGATCGCGATGGTGTTGCTTGCGGCCAGAATCTCGTCGGGCTCCTTGGCGACACGGACCCGGGCCTCTGGGTGCGAAGCCTTGACGAGGTGCGAGAACTCATGGGCCCGCTCCCGCCTCAGATCGAAGGAGAGGACCTCGTTGATCTGGGGGTGCACGTGGAAGAGGTAGTCGATCGTTGCAAGATTGATTGTCCCGCAGCCGATGATGCCAATCGTGCTGACATGGTCTTCGGAGCCATGGAGGGTGGCGCTGGCCAGGGCGGCTGATGCTGCCGTTCGCGTTGCTGAAATCTGACTGGACTCCAGCAGGGCGGTCGGGTATCCCGTCTCCAGACTATTGAGGATGAGTACGGAGGAAGCTCGTTGCTGGCCCCGGTCGAGGTTTTCCGGGAAGGATGAGATCCACTTGATACCGGCTATGTCGAAGTCGCCTCCGATGTGGGCGGGAAGTGCGATGATCCGATCGTTCGGATACCCGGCCGGGCGGAGGAAGGTTGAGAATGGCAGCGATGTCTCTCCCGTCGAATGCAGCATGTATGCACTCTGTACGGCACTGAGAACCTGGCCATGACGCCCGACAAGCGCAGTTTCGACGGTCTCTCTGGTGTAGAGCTTCATGAGGCACTTCTGTTCAGGTCATACGAATTGGCGGGGTTGGGAGCCCCCCAGTCGGCGAGAGAGGGCAGCCCGGGGATGTGTGAGTCGACCCACGAGCGGCTGTAGATGGTGTCGATGTAGCGCTCGCCGCCGTCGGGGAGGATCGTCACCACGGTGGAACCAGCGGGAATCGTGGGAGACACTCGGTGAATGGCCGTCAGAATTGCTCCCGAGGATCCGCCGAGGAGAAGAGCCTCGGTGCGCAGGGCCTCCTGGCATCCCACGACGCAGTCCGCGTCGGAGACCAGAACCAGTTGGTCGGCGAGCCCCGCGCGCCACAGCGGCGGTCGCACTGACGCACCGTGTCCCGGGACACAGCGGGGATGGGGTGCTCCTGCCTCGTCGAAGATGGCGCTGCCCTTGGCGTCCACGGCGACGAGTCGGGTGAGTGGGGACAGCTTTCGCAATGCTTCGTGGCAGCCGCGAAGGGTTCCGCACGAGCCGGTCGCGCAGACAATCGTGTCAACCCGCGGGATTGCCTCGATGATCTCGCGGACAGTCCGCTCGTGAGCCGCCGGATTGTCGGGGTTCCCGTACTGATTCGGCCACCATGCATCTGGAATCTCTGACAGCAGTTCTCTTACCCTCTTGAGCCTCATGGGGAGGAATTCGCCACTCTCGGGATGAGGTTCTTCGATCACCTCAACAGTGGCCCCGAACGCTTCGATGAGTCGAATGTTCGTTGGCGTGGCCTTGGCATCGGTTACGCAGATGAAATTCAGGCCGTGCTCCTGGCACAGCATCGCCACGGCGATGCCGAGATTTCCCGAACTGGACTCGATGACGGTCGTACGGCCCGGGACGATCTCACCCCGTCGAATTGCCCGTTCGATCATGGATTGTGCTGCTCGATCCTTGATGCTTCCGCCAGGATTGAGCTTCTCGAGCTTGCCGTACACCTCGAAGGGGAGGCCGTCGAACAGATGGTCCATTCTTACGAGAGGGGTGTGACCGATCAGATTGGAGATGGATGTCGCGGTTGTGCCACGTGTTTCGGGATGTGTCTCAACTGTGGTCGTCATGTCGCTCCTTGGTCAGTTGCAGCCGGAATTCGTGGACGTAGTGGTGGCTCCGGGTGTCGTGCAGCCATGAGGATTGAGGCTCGGGCAGTGCTTCGGACATCGTCACGAGACTGTCTGGATTCTCTCGGGCGTCGCGCTGCAGTGATCGCGTGAAGACCGTGGCCATGGCGGGGGACTCGAAGGAGAAGTAGATCGGCTTGGGTTCGGAGGGGAACTTGACGAAGAGGTGGTCAGGAAGGTGATTCGTGACCTGCCACTCCCTCAGCCGAGCGTGTTTCTCGGCGGCTGAACCGTGCATGATGTCGATGGAGCCAGCGGGAAACCTCCAGGTACGACGGAACACGACGAGATTGTCAATGGTGAGCCGAGGGGCTGGTGAGCCGGGCAGCCCGATCTTGAACGCATCGGCGGCGACCATGGAGATGGGCACGCTCCACGCTTGTGCGATGGTCCAGAGCCTGCCATCGGGATCACGGATCATGAGTCCGTCCTCGGTCTGCTCGAACAGCAGTGCCGACATCGACCATGTGTTCGCACGGTCTTGATCGGCCGTCCGAGTGAACCCGATTGCGCGATCCCCCACTCCGACCGTCGCTGGAACCATGCGGCCGGTGTTGCGCCTCCATGTCTCGGGGAACAAGGGAACCAGACGTCGCAGGTTGAGCGCGGTGTTGATGCGATCGCGAATGGAACCATGGGGCAGCGACCACTCGAGCAACGGCATGTCGAGACTGCTCAGACAGGCATGTAGCTCACCCATGACTGCAGTGACTCGTCCGGAGGCGATGTTGCTAGTGCTCGAGGTGATGACCTGGAGGTCCGGGCTGTGCACTGACAGTTCTGGAATCGGGGTGCACACGGGGAACTGCTCGTCCACGGCGCCCGAGAGAGCGGACGATGTCGTGTCGATGCGACCGTCGACTGGCTGCAGCCCCTCGAGGACTCTGCTCCACCGCCGTGACAGTTCGGTCACGGCTCGCTGCAGTGGGGACGGTGAGTCCCCCCAGAACAGCGACATCGTGGACGGCCAGACATCAGCCATGGTCAGTGGCTGGTGGGAGGCCCGCTGCTTTCGATTTGCGAGGTCCGTGATTTCGGTGGTGTATTCCTTTGCCAAGGTCGCCGCGAACCAGTCAGCGGATTGTAGGACGAGGTTGAGGGGGGCGTCGAGGGCTTCGAGAAGCCGGGTCCCAACCTTGGCGGTTCCGGCGCGGGTGCAGTCCAGGTAGCACAGGCTGCGGGCTGCATATGCCTGGCCCGCACGTCTGTTCGAAGAGGTTCCTGTCACGGTTTCGAAAAGACGGGACAGGGATTCCGTCGCCTCCGTCAGGGACCGGGCGTCGGGAATGTTGCGGATGACCTCCAGAAGCTCGTCGAACCTCGTGAGAACAGCAGTGGCCTCATCTCGCAGCCCAGCGTCTCCGATCTGGGCAATGCGTTCGTGCAGGATGTCCCACGCGTGCACTGAGACAGGGATGTTGGCGTCCCAGATCACGGTGTGACGACGTTCATGGGCCACGAGGATCCTGCGCAACCGCTCGGGCTCCATGTCGAGGCTCTTGGCGATCTGGGCGGCGGGACGGGTGCCGTCGGTCAGGAAGAGAACTCGTGCCTCGTCCTCCCGGACCCGTCGTGGCTGGTGTCCAGCCACCGTCACGGTGCCTCTCTCCATGTTGAGGTCGACGGCGGGGGACAGGATTGGTGGCATCCACCACTGAAGGTCGGCCCGTGATGCCAGGGCTTTCCCGATCTCAATGACCGCCCACGCCTCCATTGCGACGTGGGAACGGTCGATCAGATGGTCGGAGGAGATGAATTCGACCGCAGAGGCCTCCGGGTCGACTTCGGCCCAGGCGAACGGGCCGAAGTATCCAATGGTCTCAGCCTTGGAACAGTAACGTTGCCAGTAGAGGGCGAGTTGGCGTACCTTGCGCCGAGTCGAAGCATTGATTCCGCTCGTGGACGACAGGGATTCGAAGGACCTCCACGCGGTGGGGTTCTGCCATGCGATGGCGCGCGATACTGCATCGTCCTTCAAGACGTTGATGAGCGCCCTTGCGCCGGACTCCTCGCGACTGGTGTATTCCTTCTCGAAGTGAGTTCTGTCGATGTCCCCGGCAAGAAAGGAGTCGAGGAGGGGGAGGATGTCGTCGGAGTCGAGCAGGGCCAAGCCTTCGGCTGGGAAGCCGGTGCTGCGCAGGAGCGCCCGCCCGAAGACGAGACGTTCGTGGGTGCCCCAGGGCAAGGTCTGCTGCAGGGTGTCGGTGGCGGTGCGTGTCGCGAGAGTCATTTCTGAACGTCCTCTCCCACCAGTGCACGGGCGAGACGACGAGCTCCTTCGACCAGATCAGCCGGGCGTGAATTGCTGAACGACACCCGCAGGCTCGGCGAATCGTGTCCGGCTGCGTCGAAGTGTTTCCCGGGCACCACGGCCACTCCGTTGTCGGCGGCGCGACGCGCAACGTCGATACCGCTGGTGCTGGCGACGTTCTCCAACCACAGGTAGAAGCCGCCCCGTGGTTCACGCCAGGTCCACGTGCCAGTGCAATTCGTTCTTGCCAGTTCAGCCTCGAGAGCCCCGATGAGGAGACGGGCTCGGTCGCGGTAGGAGGCGCGATAGCCCTCCAACAGTTCGTCCCATCCGTGACGACGGTGGTACTCGCCGATGATCGCTTGGTTGAGGGCTGATGGCGAGAGTGTCATGATCTCGCACACAGCGCGGAGTTTCTCGACAAGATTGGCGGGCGGATCGATCCAGCCGGAACGGACGCCCGGTGCGAACACCTTCGAGAAGGTGCCCAGGTAGATGACGCGCTGTGGGTCCATGGACTTCAGAGCTGGCCACGTCTGCCCGTCGAAGGACAGCATGCCGTACGGATCGTCCTCGATGAGGAGGAGGTCATTGTCAGCACACACCTTGAGCAGGGCCGCACGGCGGTTCTCGGACTGTACGGAGCCGGTGGGATTCTGGAAGGTGGGCGTGGTGTAGACGGCTGCGATGCGGCGGCCATTGGCCCGACCCTCTGCGACGGCGTGAGCGAGCGCGTCTGGGTTGAGCCCCTCCTCGTCACTGGCCACCCCCGTTGTTTCCACGCCGGCAGAGGCGAAGGCGGCCAGCGCCCCGGGATAGGTGGCGCAGTCACAGATGATCTCATCGCCGTCAAAGGCATTGATCACCATGGCCAGGCCCAGTTGGGAACCCGCGGTCGGGATCAGATTCCGCGGATCCGGTGACATGCATGTTCGTTCCGCCAGGTCCAGGATGGCCGGCACCAAGGAGGACGAGACCGAAGGGGTGGAGTATTGCAGGAGGATTCTTGAGCCGAGACGCATGATCCGGGACGTCAGTTCGGCGATCTGATTGCTCGGGAGCACGCTCAGATCGGGCAGCCCTCCTGAGAGAGAGATGCTTCCGGGGATGTGGTCGAACAGTTGCGGCATCTCCACACGGCGGCAAGGAACCATCGTCGTCATGTCGTCACACCGTCGCTTTCAGCTGCTCGACAAGGGACAGAAGACCGGAGGGCGTGGAACCCCTACCGTCGGCGAGGGACTCGGGATCCAGTTCGATGCCGAGGCTGTCCTCGATAGCGACCATGAGGGTGAGCATTCCGAGGGAGTCGATGCCCTGATCGACCAAAGGACGGTCGGGATCCACGATCGTCGCGGAGCAGGTGGACTCGATGAACTGGTTGAACTCGGCCTGGGTCATGGTGGTTTCCTTTCGTCTGTGGGTGTTGGCCTTCGCCGTCACGCCCTTGAGCGGATGGCCTCGGCGGCTGCTGACCGGTTTGGTTTCCCGTTACGGGTCAGGGGGATCTGCTGGAGTTGGTGGATGAATTGGGGTCGTCGCGCCCGGTCCAGGACGGTTTCGAGATGGCGGGCCAGGTTCTCGGGACTCGTGCTGCCGCAGTAGGCGATTTCAATGGGGGCCGAGTCGGAGGCCGGCTTGAGAGCGATGACTGCGTCGACGCCCGGCGCGGCTTCGGCGGCTATCTCGATCTCCTGCAGGCTGATTCGGATGCCGTGATGCTTGACGATCTCGTCGTCGCGCCCGAGGAGGTAGAGACGTCCCTCCTCATCCATCCAGCCGCGATCACCGGTGAACAGAGTGAGGCCGTGGCCGCTGGGTCGGAATCGTCCACTGGGACTGTTCGGCACCTGCCAGTAGCCGTTCATCACGGTCGGGCCGGACACCGTGATCTCCCCGTGCTCGCCCGCCGGAACCGGAACTCCCTGAGCGTCAACGATCTCGACGTGAGTGCTGGGCAGAGCTCTTCCCACGCTGTCCGGATGCGTCTCGTACTCCTCCACCGGAAGGATGGAGATGCGCTTGCACTCCGTCATGCCATACATCGACGCATAGCGGGAGCCGGGGAAGCTTGCGAGCAACTGGTTCGCGGTCTCGGGTGCCAGACGCGCCCCGGTATTCGTGAACAGTCTGACGATGGTCGGCAACTGATCACGACGCTGCAGGGTGATGAGCATTGACGCCATGGACGGCACGACTGGAACGACAGTGACGCCGTGACGGGCGATGTCGCGCACCAGGTTGCGGTCCTGCGCGCCTCCGTCCCGCAGGACAACCGCGCTACCGGAGATGGCAGACATCAGAATCTGATAGAGCCCGTAGTCGAAGGACAACGGCAGGCGACAGAGAATGACGTCGTCCGTGCGGTACCCGAGACAGTCATGGACGATCCGTGCGGCGGTGGCGACCTGCCGGTGGGGACACATGATCCCCTTCGGGAGACCCGTCGTGCCGGACGTATAGATGAGCATCGCAAGGTCATCGGGGCTGACCCGGGACAAGGACGGCAGAATACTCGTTGACTCCGGCCGCGTTGGAGGTGTGCTTGTCTTCATTCCGGGGGAGTTGAGGAGTTGGACGAGGTCCGGGCTGCCACACACCAGAGCTGGACGGCAGTCGTCGATGACTTGCTGCACCTGGGAGGCAGTGAGGTCCTGGTGCACCGGGACCATCGTCACGCCGTCGAGCAGGCAGGCCCACATGAGGGCTACCGTGCCTACGGTGCTTGGCGTCTGGAGAACGACCCTGTCCTGGCGGTGCACGCCATGGTCCCGCAGCCAGCGCCGAAAACCGTCGACGCGAGTCGCCAGTTCGGCCCACGTCACAACGTCATTGTGGGTGATGATCGCCAGGCGCTCAGCATGGTCCGAACAGGCTGTGAGGAAGTACTCGGGGATGAGCATCATGCCCCCTGAAGGACGGATACGGACTGGTCGATCCGCTGTGCAGCCTGGGCTGCCTCCCGTGGTGTGGTGATGCAGACCGTCGCGAGGTCCGGGATCTGCCGAGACAAGAGCGACGCCTGCACCTTCCCCGGAGGGGCCGATAGGGCGAGTTCCGGCTGACGATCCGCGATCTGCTGGATGCAGAGATCCCATCGAACTGGCGCGGTCACCTGGGCAATCAGCCGTTCACGCAGGTCATTGCCGGACCGGATCTCCTGCCCGTCGAGGTTGGAGATGATCGGGTGCTGCGGGTCGGAGAAGGTGACGTCCTGAGCAGCTTGGGCGAAAGCGTCCTGCGCAGGTGTCATGTACTTGGTGTGAAAGGCGCCAGCAACTCGCAACGGCTTGACTGCGGTCCCGTTGGGAGGGGTCGCCACCAGTTCCGCGATCGCGTCGGTGGAGCCGGCCGCAACAATCTGTCCGCCTCCGTTGATGTTGGCAGCCGTGAGTCCCAGTTCCGAGAGCCGCCGGAGGACGTCATCCGGATTGTCACCAATGATGGCCGCCATGGTGGTCGGGTGGAGAGCGCAGGCCCGCGCCATGGCCAGTCCACGCCGTCGTGCAAGAGTGACGGCCGTCCCGGGATCAACTACCCCGGCGAGACACGCTGCTGTCAGCTCGCCCACGGAGTGTCCTGCGAGCACAATGTTCTGGTCGGTCAGGAGATCCGAGACGAGGACTCCGAGACAGACCAGTAGTGGCTGCGCATTCTCGGTCGCTGCCAAGGTTTCTGCATTCGCCCTGGTACCGAGCTCGACGAGGTCCACATCGGCCTGAGCGGACCATGCAGCAAGCTTCTCCGTGACGCCGGGGACCTTGAGCCATGGCGTGAGCAGGCGAGGCTTCTGCGCTCCTTGGCCCGCGGTGACCACTGCAATGAGGGGCTTGGTCATAACACTGCTCCTTCCGGAGATCGGCCGAATCTGTCACTGACGACCCGTGCTCTTGGTAAATCGACGGGAGGCCCAGAACACGAATCCGGCGAACCAGCAGAAGGTGCCGATGAGGGCAGCCGTCAGGGAGTCGTGGCCGCCCCCGATGTCGATGCCGTTGGTGAGCGGGTAACGAGCCAGCGCGGTGATGCCGTAGGCGGGGCTCCAGCGGCCAATGGTGAGCATCGTCCCGCTGAGGGGGACGAAGACGTTGCCCAGGAACGCCAGACCGGTGATGACCAGGCCGGGGACGTGCATGACGACCTCGGGACGCAGGGACAGTCCGAGAGCCAGGCCGAAGGCGGAGAAGATTGCTGAGCTGAGCCAAGCCGCCCCCAGTCCGATTACCCAGACCCGCAGCGTGCCGTGAGCTCCGGTCAACAGCCCGATGAGACCGATGAGCAGGGTCGGGGCCAGGGCGATGGCCATGGCGCAGAGGACCTTCACCAGCACGTACCCGACCGACGACAACGGCGTCAGGCGGATGGTGCGGGTCCACCCGTTGGCCTCGTCGACGGAGATGGAGGCTGCGTAGCTGGTGCTCGCAGTGGCCGCTCCGTAGACAGCGATGCCGATCATCATCCACATCGCGAAGTTCCCGTCCGGCAGCTCGGCGGTGTGGACGGTGCGGAACAGGGCCAGGTACAGAACTGCGGGGAGGGCGAGGTTGAACAGCATCGTCGAACGCCGGAAGGGGCGACGCATCTCGCACCACAAGTACTTCAGCGAGATGGCGGATCGGTGGCGGGCCTTGGGAGTGGCGACTGCGGGAAGCGCTTGGGCGGTCATGTCAGGACTCCTTGGTGGTTGAGGTGAGAGCGAGGAAGGCGTCGTCGAGGCTGCGGGGGACCACGCGCAGGTCGGTGCCGCCGAGCTGGATGACTCGCGCTGCGAGGGCATCGGAATCGGGATGGTGCAGATCAACGCGTGCGCCGCCCTGCTTGATGAGTTGGGTGCCCGGCAGATTCAGTCGTGCCAGGGAGAAGTCGGGAATGGTCGCCGTAACGGTGCAACCCCCCGACATGGTGCGGATCGCGTCGGAGGTGTCGTCGGCGATGACGCGGCCCTCCTTGATGAGGATGACCCGATCGGCGAACTCGTCCACCTCGTCGAGGTAGTGCGTTGCGAACAGAATTGTCCGACCACGACGCGTGTCCTCGTGGATCTCTGCCCAGAAGTCCCGGCGCGCCTCCACATCCATCCCCGCAGTGGGCTCGTCGAGGATGAGGAAGTCAGGATCGGGCAGCAGAGCCAGTGCGAAGCGAAGTCGTTGGCGCTCGCCTCCCGAGCACATCGACACCTGCCGATCGGCCAGATGCGTGATCCTTGCTCGCTCCATGCAGGCATTCATGTGGGAGCCACGATAGAGCGAGGAGATGATCTCCATGGTCTGCCCAATCGTGAGGTCGGGCAGCAACCCGCCGGTCTGTGTCATCGCGGTGCAGCGTCCCGACCGGGCCGCGCTGAGCGGGTCAGTACCGAAGACCTCGATCTGGCCGCTGTCGGGGCGGGTGAGGCCGAGAGCCATGTCGATGGTGGTGGACTTCCCGGCGCCGTTCGGGCCGAGGAATGCCACAACCTCACCACGCTCAACGGTGAATGACACGTCTTGCACGGCCTTGATGGCTTCTCCGCTGGAGCCACGGAATGTTTTCGAGACATTTTTCACGGTCAGAGGGCTTGTGTTTTTGATCATGATTTTCCTATTGGTCTCGTATGGAGTCCCTGCCTGAACAGGAGCATCGTCCACGCGGCTGCCCCTCATCCAGTGGTGGGGCGGAATTGGCGCGGGTCGTCACGCGGCGGAGGTGACGGGTGTCATCGCGGAATCCCCGATGGCGTCGTGCCGGAGGATCGGGGCGAACCGGGTCACAGTTGCGGGCAGGGGTCCGAGACTGCTGGCGATGGCCCACAACGTGCCCACGTTCGGCGGGGGCCAGGTCATGGTGGCGGCGTCGATCGTCGGAGCGTTGGAGAACTCCGGGCCGAGAGGTCTGATTCCATGCGCGTAGGCAACTCGCGCGATCCGGTGGCAGGCGAGAAAGATGTCGCGCGGTCGTTGTGAAGCGGTCCCCACCTGACGGCGCACCCCGTGCAGGACGATGTTCCGCCTGACCGAGAGCGTCCACGGGGAGGAGTAGGTGAGCCAGTTTCGCTGCTGCATCGCGGGGTATGGAGTGGCTCCAGCCTGGTACTTCCGCGCTGAGGGGGAGGTTGTGGAGGCGGGCTCGGATCTCAGATCGATGGCAGTACTGGTGGGCTTGGGCCCGGTGCGCACCGTCGAGGACGAGGAATTTGTGGCCGATCGCCATGGCCTCGATGGGGGGAAGGGGATCCCCCCTCCTGATCGCGTCGGTGATCCTGAGGAGCTTGGTCGGATCGGTCTGCTCGTGCCACACGAGCAGCCGCGTGGGGATGCTTTCTGTTGTCATTGTCTGCGACCTCTCCGTGCGTTGTGGAATATCGCACGGAATTGATCATTGAATGCAGGTCAGAGCATGTCCAGATTCAGAACAGAAATCATTACAGTTGGGTGAGCATCTGCTTGATGATGGTCCGGGAATCATGTGACACAAGTCATGTGGATGACGTGGTGTCCACAAGGTCGACTCAGAACGCCCCGCGAATGTGTGCCGCGTCGAAGGCATTCTTGCAGTCCCGGCGGAGCGCGCGCAGCACGTCGAACTGCTTGTTGGCAAGGCACTTCGTCATGACCTGGAAGGTCATGGTGTCGCCGGTGATGTCCCCGACGCCCAGCACCATGGGCTTGTCGATGAGGACCTCGTCGAACTCGACGGCCAACTCGTCGAGCACCTTCCGGATGATCCTGATGACCTGGTTCGGATCCTCCAGCGAATGAACCTTGATATCGGTGAAGGAGGTCGTCCACCCCTGGGTGACGTTGCCGACCTTGGTGATCTCGCCGTTGCGCAGGTACCAGGCCACGCCGTTCCAGTCGCGGATGCGCGTCACCCTCAGTCCGACGTCCTCGATAACCCCCTCGACCTCGTTGATGCGCACCGCGTCGCCGATCCCGTACTGGTCCTCGAAGATGATGAAAAGTCCCGCCAGGACATCCTTGACGAGCGTTTGCGCGCCGAAGGCCAGGGCGACGCCGACGATTCCGGCGGAGGTCAGGATTGGGGTGATCTTGATGCCAATGGTGCTGAATCCCGACAGCAGGGCGACGATGATGATGATGGCAACGCCGACATTCGAGAGCAGTCCGCCGACGGTTGTCGTGCGCTGATTCTGCCTGTCGAGAGTCGCACCTGTCGCTTCGGCGAGGATACGGCGGGTGCGCCCGGGCATGGTGGCCTCGCGCTTTTCCGAGCGCGACACCATGAGGCGAATCGTCCAGTCGACGCCTTTGCGTAGCAGCCAGCGGGCAACTATCGCAAGGGCGATGATGATGAGGATGTGGATCAGCGTGTCCCAGGTCCACACGTCGGACTTCAGCGGAGGCATGGTCTCCCTTCGCGGTCGGGTTCAGGTGACAGATGTGCTCTTGGTAACACTTCCACCTTCCCACTCCGGGCAAGAAAAAACCCTCCCCGGACGCGTCCGAGCCATCAACATGACAGGATCAAGGCATGAGTGACGACAACGTCTCCCCTGCAGCACGCCTTCCCGGCGGTGATCAGCCGGCCGCAGAGCGACCGCTGGATCCGCAAGACCTGCCTGAGCACCTGGCCGAGCCGACACAGATGCCTTCGACTGGCCCTCAGGTTGCCCAGGCCGTGGTCGAGGCCGTCGGCGGCACTCCGCGCGCCGACGGTATGGTCGATGCCGCTGAAGAGGTGCGCATCGATGTGCTGGCTTTTGCTGATGCGCCCGCGCCGGGCTGGTCGACCTGGTCGACGGTGAGTCTGCACGCTGAACCCAATGCCGTCGCCCTCG
>CAKZJI010000356.1 GCA_936941515.1 uncultured Propionibacteriaceae bacterium | reverse complement strand
AGATGAATTTAATATTTCGATTCGATGCGGGTTTGTCACTCAGGGTGTTGATCCGGGGCTTGTGTTTTTCCCGCTGGCTGCCGATGAATCGGTATCAATAAAAAATGTGAATCCCTGTGGAATTTCTGAGGTAGATTTTGTTGGGATCAGAATCGTCTCAAAAGTGCCTCTTTAGAGTGTGTTATCCAATGGCAGGAGCGGCGTTTTTCTAGTGGCTTGCCCGAGAAAAGAAAAAGTGAGAGAAAGAGAGTTGGGTCTGGTGCGGCTTTAGTGGTGCCACTATTGCGGGAGCGGGTAGAGGCTGGCTGGCGACCTGAGGGGTTGCCTGAGGTCTTGGCGGCTGACCCGTCACTGATCAGGTGCGACATGTGGCTGGGCTGGTGGCGTGGTGAATGGAGAAGTTTCCGCCTGGTTCTGAGGAGTCGGCGGATGGTATGTCGGGACCTTAAACGGGTTTCGTCTGTGTGGTCGTCCTAAGGTGGGGCGGTTGTGTTTGTTCTTTCTGTGAGAGAGGTAGAGAGATGTTTCTGTTGGATTTGTCATTGGACTTTGGGCCGCTGAATGTTTTCTTGAAGGGGATTGGGACGCTTCTGACTTATGCGGGTGGTGCGCTTGCGTTGTGGGGTGTAGTCGCGTTTGCGATGGCGTTTGCCGGTGAGCGTGATGGTGGCGGGATGAAGCAGGGGCTGACCTATGCGATTGCCGGGGTTTTAGTCGCTGGTGCTGGTGTTGGTTTCGGGGCTCTGATTCCCGGATAGGGGTAGAGAGGGTTTCTTCCGGTGTCGTGGACTAAAGATGTTTTGGAGCCAATCATTGACGATTTGTCCAACGGTTTGGGTGAATTGTTTGGTTTGAAGTTGACTACTGTGCTGGAGTCTCCCTCGGCATTCAATGCCAACGCTTGGGGGTATGTGACGGATATTTCTGGGGCTTTGCTGGAAACAGGCGCTGTTGTTGTACTGCTGATTTTGAGTGTTTTGGAGATGCATCGGATCGCGTTGGTGACGGATGGGGACGGGGAGACCAGGCTTCGGATGATTATCTTCACTTTGATCAAGTTCGGTTTCATGTGGGCGTTGTTTAAGCAGACGCCAGTGGTCCTGGATGCGATCTACCAATTCGGTAGCACATTAGCTTCTGGAGCGAACAGTCTTGTTGCTTCAGGGAGCTGGTCACCTAAAGCGCAAGACGAATTCTTTAAGTCGGTTGAGAAAATGGATTGGCTGGGGCAGACAGTGTTGGTGGTGTTGATGCTGATTGCCTGGCTGGTCAACAAGGGGGCTGTTTTGGGGGCTTTGGCTCTGGTGGTGATGCGTTTCATCAAACTGTATATTTATGGGGCTTTTGCTCCGGTGTCGATGGCATTGTTGACGTCTGAGCATACCCGCTCGTTCGGAATAGGGTTTCTGCGGAATTATGCCAGCACTGTTTTGCAGTCATTCGTGCTGGTGTTGATGTTCGGGTTGTATGCTTTGTTGACTGAAAGCTGGGCAGAGAAAGTGAATTTTAATCCTGCCGGTGGATTGGCGGCGGCGTTCACGATCGGGGGCATGTATATTTTCTTAGGCATTTTGTTGGTGATGCTTGTGATGGGATCAGGCAAGATCGCCAGTGAATTACTCGGAGGCTGATAGGAGGTTTGTGATGAAAAGGAAAGTGAGGTCTGTGATGAAAAAGAAGGTTACGTGCATAGTGGTGGCGTTGCTGTGTGGGGTTGCTGGTTGTGGTGGCCCGTCGGTGGAGCAGGCCCGCCGCGAAGCCTTGGCCCGTCTTGACGGGATGGTGTTTCTGGTGGATGAGAAGAAAGAGTTGCGGGCTCAGTTGGAGGCCGCAACCTCAGCGGAGCAGGTCACCAGGCTGATTGAGGGCGCGGAGCAGGAGGAAGCGTCGCAGGCTGATGAGTATTGGGATTGCGCGGGACGCGCTGCCGCTGCGATCGCTAGTGATGGCTGGGAAACGATCACCACCTCCCTGGACGGCAGGGAAATAGTCAAGGCCACGTTGAAGTTGAATGCGTCTGGGACTGCGTCATTGACAGAGACTCAGCGGTTTGCTCGTGGCAGCAGTGGCGGCACGGATGTTTCTCCGGATGCGGAGTGGGTCGCGTCGCATGTGGGGCAGGTGAGGTCATGGAGCAGTGACGCATCGGAGCTGGTGGAGAAACGCACCTGGATTGGCGATTACAGACCTTTGTCCAGTCATAAGAATTCCTGCAATCTTCATTTCAATATGAGGATTGATGACGACGACCCGGTGTTGGTGAAGATGGATTATTCCATTGGAAACAGCCAACTGATTTTCACATCACCGTCTGATTTGATTTTCCGGAATCGGAAGTGAATAGCTGATGGCTTTGGAGATGAGGGTGTATCAGGAGGTCACGGATATTGATCCGAAGGTGATGGGCGGGTTGACGTGGCGGCAGCTTGCTGTGACCGCAGTGTTGGTGCTGGTCGCCGGTGTCGCGACGACAGTGCTGGTGATGGCGGATCGGGTGAGTTGGCTACCGCATGTGATCGCTCCGTTGGCTTTGCCTTTGGTGGTGTTCGCGTGGGTGAAGCCGATGGGTTTGCGGATGGAGCAGTGGTTTCCGCAGATGATACGGGTCTCGCTGTCTCCGCAGTGTCTGAGGTATGTGAATGATCCGGTGTGGAGTCATCAAAAAGAAAGATTCGGGAACCCGATCCCTGGGAGGAACAACAGTGTTGTTTGGAAAGAAGCGGGAAAACGCCGCGAAGCTGGACAGTGAAACTCTGCCTGCTGGCCCGAAAACTGATTCCCGGAAGGGAACGTGGAAAACGAAGGTTCGTAGGCGTGCTCAAGAGTTTTTATGGTATGAGTCACTCTTGGAGTCTGGGGTATGCATCTTAGGTGGTGGAAAGTATTCGGCGTGTCTGAAGCTGTCTGACATCAATTATCAGATGGCGACAGATGATCAGCAACAGAAATTGCTGGAGGCATACGCTCAGTTTTTCAACAAGTTCAGCGCCGGGGAGCATTTGGCGATCACGATCATGAATCGGCGTGTGGAGCGTGATGAGCTGGTGGGGAGGGTGCTGTTTCCCGAGCCCAGGCATGGTGATGCTTTCACGGGGCTGCGTGCAGATCACAATAGGATTGTGCACAACAGCATTGGGGATCGTCAATTTGTGATTGTCACGGAGAAGTATTTGACAGTGACGGTGGAGGCTTCTGATCTTGAGGAAGCCAAGGCGATGCTGGATCGCCTGGTGGCCATGGTCACGAAACACATGCTGTCTTTGCTGCAATGTCGGGCGGAGCGACTGGATGGGGTCGCCCGCATTGAGATGCTGAGAGAGTGGACACGTGGGTGCTATGCGAAGGGTTTTGACTACGAAGCAATGGACTTGTCGGGGGCGACAACCCACGATGAGCTTGCCCCTCAAGCGGTCGAACTCAGTGACCGGTCACGGGTTGTGTTGGTTGGTGATGCT
>CAKZJI010000355.1 GCA_936941515.1 uncultured Propionibacteriaceae bacterium | reverse complement strand
AAGTGCATCCGGAGAAATGTCCGACAGATCGACTTCCGCCTCGCCGAAAACAGATGCCGCACCAATGCCAATACACCCGCTCCCGGTGCAAAGATCAAGGATGCGTTTCGGGGTACCGGGCAGCCAGGGTTCGAAACGATGCTCGATCAGCTCACCGATGGGCCCAGGAAGCATGAACCAGGACCGTGAGGCCAGAATCCCGGCGAGAACCAGCATGAACAATCCGATACCGTCGCGACGCAACTCGGGATCAACGTCCTTCTCAACCCCGCCGAAGCTCCGGGCGAGGGCACCCACGCCGTGGGCCAGCCCACGGAGCACTCTCCCCAGGAAGACCAAGATCGGGTTGGGGCCTGCGGGTTCGATGCGTGTGGTGCGGGTGCCTGCACTGGCCGAGCTGTTCCGTCCGGATGAGCTGGTTTTCCTGCTCCTTGCCCCGGCGCCGGCCTTGCCCGACGATTTCCTGGCTGAGGAAGAGCCACGTGTCGCCATGATGTCAACCTAGTCCACTGGTCCGTTATTTGATCTGCTGCCACACCGGGGTCGCTAGGCGAAGTGGTCCCATCCCGGTGCGCCCTCCCACACGGCGCCGTCAACCAGCACCTGGCTTCCCGGGATCACCGTCCCCATACGATGCCAGCCATCTGGCAGTGCAGCGGCATCGGGGAAGGCAGCGGCCAGCGCGTGATCTTCGCCGCCTGTCAGGACGAATCCCAGAGGCTCCTTGCCCGTCGCCGCCCCCAGCCGGATCAATCCATCAGGTATCTCCATGGACGCAGAGTCGAGGTTGATTCCGATTCCCGAACGTTCGCAGAGATGCCCCAGGTCCTGAAGCAGGCCATCAGAGATGTCGATCATCGCATGCGCCCCATGCGCAGCTGCCACGGCTCCCTGGCCGTAAGGCACCGTCGGACACTGCTGCTCCCGCACCAGGTCTTTGGGCGAGCCGAAGCCACGCTGCAACACCAGCAGCCCGCCAGCAGCCCATCCGAGTCGTCCGCACACCGCCACCTGATCACCTACGCGGGCACCGGCCCGGGTGATGGCCTCCCGCCCCTCCAGATGACCGAAGGCCGTCACGCAGAGGGAGATCTGCGCTGCCGAGGATAGATCCCCGCCCACGAGGCTGACATTGGCGCGGGAGCACTCGTCCGCCACCCCCTTGCTGAAGTCCCGGACCCAGGATGGCTCCAGATCACGCGGGATGGCCAGCCCGATCACGATGGAGCTCGGCCTGGCCCCCATGGACTCGACGTCGGAGACGTTCACTGCGACAGCCTTGCGTCCGACCTGAAAGGCTTGCGACCAGGAGCGCCTGAAGTGGACGTTCTCGATCAGGACATCGGTGGTCACCACGAGATCCCCATCCGGACGTATCACCGCTGCATCGTCTCCGGGACCCAATAGAATGTCCTCCCCCGCTGCAAGCCCATCGGTGATCTCAGCTATCAGTTCGAACTCGCCGGTCATCAGCGCAACCCCACGGGACGTTCAAGAGCCAAGTCGATAAGACGGCTCACGAGTTCTGGGTAGGTGTAGCCCGCCACCTGCCACAGAGTCGGATACATTGAAATCTCCGTGAAACCAGGCATGGTGTTGACCTCGTTGATCCACACTCCTTGAGCATCGACAAAGAAATCTGCGCGCAGGAGCCCCTCACAGTCGATGGCGTTGAAGGCCCGGCAGGCGAGCTGTTGAAGGGTCTCAGCCACCTCAACACTGGTGTTGGCAGGCGCCTCAAGAGCAGCACCATCCTCATCGAAGTACTTGGTCTCGTAGTCATAGAAACCATCCCCGCCTCGGACGCGAATCTCCCCCAGGACGGAAGCCCTGCAGCCCTCGGGGGCCTCTGGGTCGCCCAGCACCGCCACCTCCAGCTCACGAGCCTGCGTGAAGCCCTGCTCAATGATCACCTTGGGATCATGTGTCTGAGCTTCGGCGATGGCGGCCTCCAGCTGAGAGGGATCAGTCACCCGGGAGATCCCAATGGATGAGCCGCCGCGCGCGGGTTTCACAAAAACGGGATAGGTGAGCCGTGACACCTCGGCAAGCACGGCCTCCCGTTCAAAGCGAAGCCTGCGACCCGTCGCGACGACGTAGGGCCCCACGGGCAAGCCCGCAGCCTCGAAGGCCACCTTCATGAAGTGCTTGTCCATCCCGACTGCTGAGGCCAGAACCCCTGCACCGACATAGCGAATGCCCATCATCTCGAAGAGCCCCTGGATGGTGCCATCCTCTCCGAAGGGACCATGCAGCAGAGCGAAGGCCACATCGACACCGTGCAGATCCAGCAGTTGCTCCCCGACCCGGCTCGCCACCTCACAGCCGCGTTCCCCCACCATCCAGACAGCGTCATGTTCCGGCTCAGCCACCTCAGGGGCCTGCCCATTGGTGATGCGGTAACCCGCCACGGTCTCCAGGGGAACCTGGGTCCAGCGACCGGACTGCGTTATCCCCACCGCAACCACGTCGTAGCGTTTCCGGTCCACAGCCTCCAGAACACTCGCAGCCGTCAGGCAGGATATTCCATGTTCCGAGGACTGGCCCCCGAAGACTAGAGCGATCTTGATGCGGTGGGACACTCGGCCTCCTCAACTGGACTGGTGCATCATCCTACTGGTTGTGAAGACGCGGGCCCCGATCAGGAACAGACGGTTCCTCTCACCGCTGTATCGTGGAGGTGCCATCACCTATCAGAATGATTCTTGGGCACCGCCGCCCGGTAAGGACATGACATGGCCGAAACTCTGCCCCCACCTCGCACGATCTACCCTGCGAATGTCCCAAGCTTACGCTGGGGCATCCTGGGAACGGGATGGATCGCCGACCGGTTCGTAAACGCTGTGCAGCGCAACTCGGCGCAGGTGCTGGCGGCTGTTGGCTCACGAAGCCCGGAACGCGCCCGTGAGTTCGCAAAGACCCACTCGATCCCGCTGGCCTGCGGATCCTACGACGAGTTGGTGGGGCTGGACCTGGACGTCATCTACGTCGCAACAGGTCACCTGGATCACGCCGCACATGCAATGTTGGCGCTGAGGGCCGGGCACCATGTGCTGGTCGAGAAGCCCATGACCCCGACTGTGGCGGCCACTCGCGAGGTGGTGGCCCTGGCCAGGAGCAGGGGCCTGTTCTGCATGGAGGCACTCTGGTCTTTGGCCCTACCGCGTTTCGATGTGGTGCGCCAAGTGCTCAGCTCCTGCTGGCTGGGCGACGTTGAGGCGGTCACCGCCGACATGGGTGAGTACCTCGTGGACCATCACCGAGCCATGGACCCAGAGCAGGGCGGCGGGGCGATGAATGACCTGGGGGTGTATCCGATGATGCTCGCCGACTGGGTGCTCCCAGGCCTCGTGACACGATCTGCGGCTGGCCCTCGTCACGCGACGGGCGCCGTCGGTCAGTTCATGGCTTTGCTCAGCGACGATCAGGGCCGGCAGGCCAGCGTCTTCGCGTCGATGCTCACCAACACCCCGACTGTAGGGGTGATCGCGGGAAGTGAAGGGACCCTGGTGCTGGAGGGACCGTTCTATCAGCCGGGACCAGTTGAGGTTCGGCTCCGCAATGGCCGGGCTCTTCGCTGGGAGGAGCCGTTGATCCGTCACGAGGGCCTGTATTACGAGGCCATTGAGGTGGCCCGTTGCATCGGGGACGGAGTGACTGAGTCCCCCATCAGGCCCCTCGATGCGACGTTGAGCACCATCACTCTGATGGAACAGGCCAGGCATCTGATGGGTGACCCGGTCCGGTGACCCATCCATCACCCAATCCAGGACGCCATGATCAGGGTTGGGAAGTCCTGTCAGTGGCTGGAGCTCGGGGGCACTCGCCTTCCTGCACGCATGTCCCAGCGATCCTCCGGCGCTGTTTGCCCTCGCAGCCGCGAGACCACGTCGGTCAAGGCCGTCATGATCTTGTCAGTCGCCGCTTCCAGCTCCTGGCGCGTCGGCTCGGAGTCGGTGGGAAAGACGCTGAGATCCACGGGGGCACCGGCCATGACGCAGACGGGGCGACGTCGGAGTGAGAACAGCCGATGCAGCTTGAGGTGTTTGCCACCCAACAGGGCATCGGATCCGATATGCGCGAGGGGAATCACCGGGACCCCTGTTGCCAGGGCCAGACGCGCAGCGCCGAGTCTCCCGGTCATGGGCCACCCCTCAGGATCGGCAGTGATCGTCCCCTCGGGGAAGATCGCGACGCACTCGCCCGCCTCCAGCGCGGCCCGCGCATGAATCAGCGCATCTTTGGCGCGGTCAGTGTTGCGGACAACGGGTATCTGGCGGCATTGCCGTGCGAACCAGCCCACCACCGGAACCTTCCAGATCTCAGATTTTCCCAGGAAACGGGGCCATCTCCCAGACCAGATGAGGTACTCACCAAGCGCCAAGACATCAAAGTTCGACAGATGGTTCGACACGATGAGAACCCCGCCCTGGGGAATCTTCTCCTGCCCAGCCCAGTTCCGTCGGATCAGACCACCCAGCAGCCCGTGCACCATACGCGCCAGGAACCGGTATGCCCACGGGGCCGATTCGCGATTGGCTGCGCGCAACGGCAGCCGCCAGGGCTTCGATCTGTGTTCCACAGCGCAGGACAATACCCAACCTTCAGCAGGCTCTGTGCGGCAGCCAACTTTTTCGGGCCCCCACCCTGTCATGTGGAACCTTCTGGACGTCCTGAGCTGTGGCGCTGATCACCCGACGGTGTCGGCAGTGCGGACGGGAAGCGTCTTGGGTTTGAAACCGGGTCGGGTTGCCTCATAGGCGAGGATGTCAGCGTCGTGCTGGAGGGTCATGGAGATATCGTCAAGCCCATTGAGCAGGCGATATCTGGTGTATTCGTCGATCTCAAACGACACCACGAGGTCGCCGCGCGTGATGGTCTGGGCATTCAGATCAACCTGTGTCGGCTCGTTGGGGTCGACGTCGATGGCCGCCCACAACCGGTCTCTGTCAGGTTCTGTGATGACGGCGACAAGCAGACCCGCCTTCCCGGAGTTTGAGCGGAAGATGTCCCCGAAGCGGGTGCCGATGATGACCTTGAACCCATAGTTCTGCAGCGCCCAGACCGCGTGTTCACGGGATGACCCCGTCCCGAAGTCAGGTCCGGGGACCAGGATCGTCCCCTCTGTGAAGGGCTCCTGGTTGAGCACGAATTCAGGGTCGCTACGCCAGCCGGCGAACAGCCCGTCCTCGAATCCAGTGCGGGTGATGCGCTTCAGATACACGGCCGGGATGATCTGGTCGGTGTCGACATTGCTGCGCCGCAGCGGAACCGCGATCCCGGTGTGGGTGGAGAAGGCTTCCATGCTTCAGGCTCCCAACAGGTCGGCAGGCGATGCGAGATGACCGGCGACGGCGGTTGCGGCCGCAACCGCCGGACTCACAAGATGGGTGCGTCCCCCCTTGCCCTGACGGCCCTCGAAGTTGCGATTGGATGTGGAGGCTGATCGCTCCCCCGGCGACAGCTGGTCTGGGTTCATGCCCAGGCACATGGAGCAGCCGGCTGCTCTCCATTCGGCACCGAAGTCCAGGAAGATCCGATCCAGGCCCTCTAGCTCGGCCTGCAGCCTCACCCTGGCGGAGCCGGGAACAACCAGCATCCGCACCCCCTCGGCAATCTTGTGTCCCTCCAGCACGGAGGCGGCCAGACGGAGATCTTCAATGCGGCCGTTGGTGCATGACCCGAGGAAGACGGTGTCGACGGAGATGTTCCGCATCGGCGTGCCGGGGATCAGGTCCATGTACTCCAAGGCCCGGCGCGCGGTGGCCTGCTCCACCTCGGACTCGAAGTCCTCTGGAGCAGGCACCACATCGCCGAGGGGAACCCCATGCCCAGGGTTGGTTCCCCACGTGACGAAGGGTGTGAGTTGAGTGGCGTCGATGTCCACTGACAGGTCGAAATGTGCGTCATCGTCTGAACGCAAGGTGCGCCAGTACTCGACAGCGGCATCCCAGTCAGCGCCCTCGGGGGCATGGGGACGACCTTTGAGATACGCGAAGGTGATCTCGTCGGGAGCGACCATGCCAGCCTTGGCTCCCCATTCGATGGACATGTTGCAGATCGTCATGCGGCCCTCCATGGAGAGCCGCTCTATGGTGCTGCCGCGGTACTCGACGATGTATCCCTGTCCTCCGCCGGTGCCGACCTTGGCGATCAGGGCCAGCACCACGTCCTTCGCAGTCACCCCCTCCGGCAGCTCGCCGTTGATGTTGACCTCCATCATCTTCGGCCGCTTCTGCGGCAGGGTCTGGGTGGCCAGCACGTGCTCCACCTCAGAGGTTCCGATGCCGAAGGCCAAAGCGCCAAACGCCCCGTGGGTTGAGGTGTGGGAGTCGCCACATACGATGGTCATTCCCGGTTGGGTCACCCCGAGCTGCGGACCGATGATGTGAACCACGCCCTGGTCACGATCTCCCAGGGAGTGCAGACGGATCCCAAACTCAGCGGCATTCTTGCGGAGCGTCTCAACCTGGGTGCGGGAAACGGGATCGGCAATCGGGGCGAGGATGTTCAGGGTGGGGGTGTTGTGATCCTCCGTGGCCATCGTCAGGTCAGGCCGGCGGACTCTGCGCCCATTCATCCGCAACCCCTCGAAAGCCTGGGGGCTGGTCACCTCATGGACGAGGTGCAGGTCGATGTAGAGCAGATCCGGTTCACCTTCCACGGAGCGCACGACGTGCGCGTCCCAGACCTTCTCCGCGAGGGTCTTCCCCATGTTCACGCTTCCTTAAAGCTCTGACGGGCTCGCCGCCAGAGGTCATGTCATTCGGCACCGGATACAAGGCCAGCCGGGATGGGAGATCACGTCATCCAGCCCATGGCACGGCCCTCATCTTCCCGCTCTCCCTGCGACGATTCCAAACCCCCTGCGGGGAGAACAGAGCACAACAGCTCCCGGGACAGGGAGAAGTGTACATTGCATGTCCACATTGTAAAACGGTAGTCTCGCATTATGGACGAAGGTAGTGGAGTCGGCGTGCTCGACAAGGCGGCAACCGTGTTGACCGCCCTTGAGGCCGGTCCTCTGACTCTGGCGGGGCTGGTGTCCGCAACTGGCCTAGCCCGGCCCACCGCCCATCGCCTTGCAGTCGCCTTGGAGCACCACAGACTTGTCGGACGTGATCTTCAGGGTCGGTTCATTCTCGGGTCGCGGCTGGGAGAACTGGCAAGCGCCGCCGCAGAAGATCCCCTGCTAAGCACAGCGGGGCCCATCTTGACACGGTTGCGTGACATCACGGGGGAATCGGCCCAGTTGTTCCGCAAGCAGGGGGAAGCCCGAGTCTGTGTGGCCGCCGTCGAACGCCCAGCCGGTTTGAGAGACACCGTCCCACTCGGCGCCCAGCTCGCCATGCACGCCGGTTCAGCAGCGCAGGTTCTGCTTGCCTGGGAGTCCCCAGAGCGCCTCCCGCAGCTCCTGGAAGAGGCCTCCTTCACGTTGACCGCGCTGCAGCAGGTTCGCCGCCGGGGCTGGGCACAGTCAGTGGGTGAGCGCGAGCCGGGAGTGGCTTCGGTTTCCGCACCTGTCCTGTCTCCCACAGGCCTGGTCATCGCGGCTGTCAGCGTTTCGGGACCCATTGAGCGCCTGACTCGGCATCCTGGACGTCTCCACGCCTCTGCTGTCATGGCGGCGGCGGAGCGTCTGAGCGAGGTTCTGCGCCGTGTGGACGTGCCGGAATGACATCAGCGACGGCATCACAGGCAGAGGAACCGGGAAGTCCTGGCGTGGTGATTTTCGTGGATAGCAGTGTTTCTGAGGTTGAATTCTTGAACCGGTTGAAGGCAGAAAAATGCCCTGACCAGTGAATAACTGGCCAGGGCATTAACCTGGTAGCCCCGACGGGATTCGAACCCGCGCTACCGCCTTGAGAGGGCGGCGTGCTAGGCCGCTACACAACGGGGCCAGGCGATGGTGGTTGAGGCCTGAAACAAGGCCTCTTCCGCAGGGGTACCTGGACTCGAACCAAGACTAACTGAACCAGAATCAGTCGGGCTGCCAATTACCCCATACCCCTTGGAGCTCTCTTGAGCACGGAGCGAAACATTACACGGTCCCATGCTGCTGCGCAACTCGGCGTCCTCTCCCACAGATCACACGGGCAAGGAGGGGCCTGGATGAGCGCTCCCGCACCTTCATCACCCTTTTACGGGGCCTGACCATGATTGAGATCAATCGGACAGCTCGGCAAGCCGCTCCAGCACGTCCGGGGTGATCCTCACCTCGTCACGCCCGCTGTCCACCTCATGGCCGAGAGCCCTGAGCACAGCATCCATCACCTCAAATCGGCCTCGCCCCATGCCGTCCGAGAGCTTCAGGGCGACACCGGTGCCGTTGGGCAACCCGACGGCCAGGATGCCGTCGGCGCCGACCTTGGCCACTGCCCCCGGAATCTGGCGGTGGATCCTCACCACTGGGTCTGCTGTCCCAGAGGTGTGCTCTGGATAGCTTCGGTAGGCGTCGGCGACAAGTTTGCCGGCTCCCTTGCTCTCAGCGGCCCAGCACCCAAAGGATCGCGCGAGCCCGGGCAGCGTGGTGACGAATGCGGGGGCGGTGCAGCCATCGACGACGGGATCGCCGACAACCCCGCAGTAGTCCTCAAGCACCTCACGGACTGCCAGCTGCAGGGGGTGTTCGGGATTCCGGTAGTCCTCCATGGTCCAGCCCGCCGTCAGACAGGTGCGGAGCATGGCTGCATGCTTGCCAGAGCAATTGTGGGCGAGCGGCTCCCGACCCCGCCCGGCCCGCAGCCACTCGTTGCGGGCGGCCTCATCCAGCGGAAGGTCTGCGGTATGGACGAAATCATCAACGCTCAGGCCCGCCCCGGCCAGGATACGCAGCACCCCATCGACATGCATTGGCTCACCCCAGTGGGACGCACCTGCCAATGCAAGAAGCTCATCAGACAGGTCCAGACCCTGATGCAGCATCGCGATGACCTGGAAGGGTTTGAGCGCCGACCTGGGAAGCGTCGGGACATCAGCATCCCCGATGAGAAGCCTGACCGTGCCGTCCGGTGCTGTGATACACAACCGGCCACGGTGGTGGCTTTCCGCAACCCATCCCCGATAGGCGATTCCGAGCAGAAGGTCTTTCATGATGCGTTCTCCACTGGGGTTACCGTGGCCAGGCGCATACGATGCGCGAGCCACCAGGTGAGGATTCCGAGGGCCGCGAATCCCCCCAGGTCCGCCGCCGCCACAGTCCAGGGGATGGCGGTGGTCGTCTTCAGGGCTGCTATGCCACCGGTAAATACGGCGTATGCGAATGCGATGACATTGTTCATGATGTGTGCCGCGATGGCTGCCTCAAGACCACCTGTGAGCCAGACCAGCGCACCGGCAATCAGACCGAAACCGAGTCGGTGCGCGAACAACGCCGCATTCTGACTGCCGTGGAGCAGCGCGAACGTCAGAGAGGAGATCACCATCCCTACCCAGGGCCTCCCAGCAAGTGAAGCGACCGTCTGCTGAAGGTATCCCCGGAAGAAGACCTCCTCCGCGGTGGCCTGCAGCGGTGAGGTCACGAATATCAGGAGCAGATATCTCCATCCATCCGGCTGTGGGGACTGCCATGTGAAGGAGCCTCCCTGGACCAGCCACAGGGTCACGTTGAGCACTGCCGCCGCAACGAGCAGGCAGAGAACCAGGTAACGCCATCTCACACCCGGCTGCACCGACACCACCCACTGCGGTGCGCGCCCATGCCAGAAGCGGTAAAGCAACAAGATCGCGGGCAGCAGGGCACCAAGTGCCAGATGTGAGGCGAGTATTCCATCGGGAAGTTCGTAGGCCATCGCCTCGGCACGGTAGCCGTCGAAGTCTGGGCGGCCGCGAATCCACCAGCCAATCCCCAACACCGCCTGCGCGATCCCCTGAACCAGGATGAGGAAAGCCAACAGGGCTCCGGTGATGCCCAGCGCGAGCCGACCTGCGTCCTGTCCCTGCAAGGCAATGGGATAGCTGAGCCCGGCAGCGGGCTGTTGGGCTCTCACTCCCCCGCCACAGGGTTGCTGAGCACACCCAGCCCATCGATCTCAATGGAGACGACATCTCCATCAGCCATGGGGCCGACACCTGCCGGCGTGCCTGTGAGGATCACATCGCCGGGAAGCAGCGTGGTGAAGGCGGAGATGTCGGCAACCAGCTCAGGGATACCGTGGACCATCTGGGAGGTGTTCGCCTGCTGACGCAGCTCATCTCCCAATCTGGTCTCAAGTCCCAGGTGACCGGCCTCCGCCAGGGTGAGGTGGGTGTTGATCCAGGGGCCGAGGGGGCAGAAGGTATCGCATCCCTTGGCCCTGGTCCATTGCCCGAACTGCCAGTCGCGGGCGGTGACATCGTTGGCGATGGTGTACCCAAAGATCACCTGCGGAACCCGCTCCAAGGGCACCTGTTTGCAGATTCTCCCGATGACGATGGCCAATTCCCCCTCATAGTGAAGGTCTTCACAACCTGCTGGCCGGGTGATCGGCTCGTCAGGACCGATCACACAGGTGTTCGGCTTAAGGAAAAGCAGCGGCTCTGCAGGGACCTCGGTCCCCTGCTCCGCGGCGTGGGCGGCGTAGTTGCGTCCCACACCCACGATCTTGCTGCGCGGGATGACAGGGGCCAGCAGGCGGACATCTGCCAGGTCATGGCGAGCGCCCGTATAGTTGACGGGCACCCCAGCCAGGGGATCGCCGGTGATCACGGCTATAGTCTCTGGGTGCTCCCCACCGTCGACCTCCAATTCGATGATGCCGTAGGCAGGATCTTGGCCTGCCTGGGCGAAACGGGCGATACGCATGGTTGTCAGCCTAATGCCGTGCCATGGGAAGCACGAGTCGCAAAGACCCTCATTCCCCCAACACTCAACGGCATCTGGGATTCAGAGTCCCACATCCGTCAATGCTTCTCATCACCGTGTCTACCGCCTGTTGCACTGCGGCGTCCCGAGAATCGACCGATCCAGCAGCATCATCAAGGCAGGCATTACGCTTCCCCACATGACAAAACAGACTCTGGCGGTCATCGGCGGCGACGGCATTGGCCCGGAGGTGACCGCCGAGGCCCTCAAGGTTGTGCGGGCAGCAGCGGGATCTGAAGCTTTCGAAGAGGTGCACTATGACCTGGGGGCAGACCGCTGGCAACGCACCGGCGAGGTCCTGCCCGACTCGGTTCTGGACGAGCTGGCATCAGCAAACGCCGTCCTGCTGGGAGCCGTGGGGGCCGCTCCCGGGTCAAAGACGATCCCCTCCGGACTGCTGGAGCGAGGGCTCCTGCTGAAGCTGCGTTTCGCCTTCGACCATGGCATCAATCTGCGTCCCTCACGGCTGTACCGAGGCGTTCCCACACCACTGGCCCCGGAGGTCACAGGCAGGGGTGACATCGACTTCGTGGTGGTGCGTGAGGGCACGGAGGGGCTCTACTGCGGCAACGGCGGGGCAGTCAGGGCCGGCACCCCCCAGGAGCTGGCGACGGAGGTATCTGTGAACACGGCCTTCGGCGTCGAGCGTGTGGTGCGCGACGCATTCGCCCGGGCCGTCGCCCGTCGCGGCAAGCTCACCTTGGTGCACAAGCACAATGTGCTGGTGAACGCCGGTGGCTTGTGGCGCCTGATCTTCGAGCAGGTCGCCGCCGTAGCCGGCAATCCGCGCCAGTTCGGTCACGAGGTCGCGCACCGGGCG
>CAKZJI010000354.1 GCA_936941515.1 uncultured Propionibacteriaceae bacterium | reverse complement strand
GCCCCATGCTCAAGTCTCTGCGCACATGCTCAAGAGACATCCATGAGACTTATCCACAAGCTGCTAGCAACCGGGCTCTGACAAGAGATTTCGCTGTTTCTAACACCCCCCATGAATAAGCCTCATTGATCCCAATACTCCAATTATTGGATCAAGACTTGCCATGGTGCTTTCCGGGTGCCACAATGCCAAAACCTCTACTCCCAAGACAAGGAAGCCTCCTATGACAACGAACTGCGCTGATGTCATCAGCAGCCAGATCCTAAATGCCCCTCCTTCGGGGTAAAGCAATCGAAGGCAGCGTGTGTTTCCATAGTGAAACATTGCAGGGAAGCATAGGGCAAGACATGACCATAAGGGGTGAGCGCTGTCGGATGATCCGAGGAAGATAAAAATAGAAATCGTCAATGAGGCAGCCAGCCATAATTGCTGGTTGCGTATTGAATATGCAACATGCACTTTCCACGCTCCTCGTATCCCAGCGTACTGTGGAATATTGACAAAGCGTTGCATCAGCGGATGCGTTCTAGGGGATGTGAAGAGCGCCAATGCCCCAAGTCCTAAAATTAGGATAATGGCTGATATCAGGAAGGATATGGTGCCATATTTGCTGAGAATCCAGGGCATGAGGTTGAAGCCAATAAGTGCCCGTTCCTCGACGTCAGGCGGGGACACACTGCCAATGAATGCTATCGTTTGCGAGTTGATAAATAGCAGAAAAGTCAATGTTGTCAGCATGAGCAAAGCCGACCTCAGCCGCTTGAATCCAAGCAAGTCCAGGAGCGCATTTCCCAGGTTATGCGCGATGACGCATGTGAAATAAAAGAGAATCGCGGTGACGGCAGAAGTGGCGGTGAGCATGATTCCTGGAACTCCCAGGATAATGATAGTAGCTCCGATCATTGCGGATAGAAGCACGAGTATCACCGAGACAACGCAGATGCTCTCGAACCCAAGTACGGCGGAGTGACGCTCCTTGTGGCTGACGGGGAGTTGATAGGTAAAATCAAATAAGTCCTGGCTGCCGTCGATGAGGAGGCGAAGTCCCAAAAAGATTGCGATGACAGTCATTGCGATGGAGATGGATGAAACGTCATAAATATATCTCCATACCTGCATGTTGGAGCCAACGGGTCGCATGAAATGAACCGCTATGGCCGTTGCCCCAAGAATAAAACTGCATAGTGCTAGAGCTAGAATAACCCGAGCTCCCAGACTCCTCAGTGGACCAACGTGGAGGACTCGTCGACTGAAGTATCGGATAAGTGTGGAGATGAGCTTGACCACGTGATGGAAGGTGAGCATGATGTGCTAACTCCTGCCATCGAGGTGTGACAACACCAGTTCTTCGAGTGTCGATCCCGTCTGGCGCAGACTGCGGATGGACATGTTGCTTATTATGTGGCCGTAATCGATAAATATGACCCTGTCGGCAACTCGTTCCAGCATGGGGAAGTCGTGAGTGCAGAGAAGGATTCCACGTCCTTGACTACGCATGCTGAGAAGTTCTTTCTCAACCAGATGGAGGGCCTCTATGTCGATTCCATTGAGCGTCTCGTCAATCACGGTCAGTGGTCTTCTCATCAGGAAAGCCGAGATCAGCTGAACCTTTTTTCGCATTCCGTGCGAATAGTCTTCCATGAGATCGTGAAGCCTATTGGGCATTCCATAGGATTCAAAGAAACTCTCGGCTTCTGAAGCATCCAAGTTCTCGTGATAGAGATCTGCTGCTAATTGGAGATAATCTGAGGCGCGTAGGAACTCTGGGATATGATCGTTGCTTGCAAGGTACTGTGCTTGAACGCGTGCCGCCTTGGCCTGGTGGGAGTTTCCGTTGATTCTGATGGACCCCTCTTTGAGCTGCAGGAGGTTGAAGACAAGTTTTATCAGCGTCGATTTGCCAGAGCCATTTGGTCCTACCAGGCCAACGATTTCGCCGGCGTTGACGAAGAAGGTGACCTCGTGCAATACTGGCGCTCTTGAACCATAGGAGTATGAAACTTTTTCGACGTCCAACACCGTAGCAGAATTCATGACTCTCCTTTCGGGAAATCGTGGAGCTGCTCGAGTTCAGCCCCACGATTTTGACCTGCTGCTAGCGACTGCACTCCAGGGCTACATCAAGGCCACTGTTCCAGTACCAATGTCCCGTGAAACGACCATGCTGATTGACGAGGCACCAGATGGCCATTCCTGCCAGAAGCGTAGCGCCAAGGGCGAGCAGAACAGCCACGAACACCAAGAACCAGCCATCGTAGCGAACAAGCGCGGCATCGAACCGAAGCCTGGCCGTCAGCGGGACTGCGTGGTCATCATACGAGGCAGAGGTGTTCTGCCTCTCGGCAGAGGCTAGTTCTCTGGTCGCTCCAGGGTGATGCCGTCGAGGCCTTGGGCTGCCTCCTTGACGTTGCGCTGCAGGGCGGCTGCCGCGTTGCGTTGATGCGTCAATGCGGACAAAGACTCCGGATCTGAGCCGTCGACAGTGTCCAGGTCCACTGGGTCGAGGGGCGGGACGGCAACGCGGCTGATGAGGTCATGGCCGGTCTCCGTTCGCTGCTCATCGTCGCTGAACAGCACCTCATGCATCTTCTCATTGGGGCGCAGACCAGTGAAGATGATCTTGATGTCCTTGCCGGAGCGGGCCACGAGGCCCTTCGCGACATCTAAAATCCGCACGGGTTCGCCCATGTCCAGCACCAGCACGTCGGCGGGCTCGCCGATGGCTCCGGCTTGGATGGTCAGCTCGCAGGCCTCGGGGATCGTCATGAAATAGCGGGTGATGTCGGGGTGTGTCACAGTCAGCGGCCCCCCTGCCTCGATCTGCTTGGTGAATGTGTGCAGCATGGAGCCCCGGGAGCCCAGCACATTGCCGAATCGCACCGACAGCCAACGCCGTCCGGTCTTCAAGGCGAAATGTGCGGTGAGCTCCTCAGCCAGGCGCTTGGTCTTGCCGAGCACGCTGGTGGCGTCGGCGGCCTTGTCGGTGGAGACGTTCACGAGGCGTTGTACGTCGTACTTCTCGGCGGCACGCAGAACATTCAGGGTGCCGATGGTGTTGGTCTTCCAGCCTTCAAGGGGATACTGCTCCAGCATGGGAAGGTGCTTCAGCGCGGCGGCGTGGAAGATCACGTCGGGGCGGTGATCGGCGAACACCTTGTCGAGGGCCTCCACGTCGCGGATGTCGCACAACACCATGTTGGGGGTGTCGAGGAGACCCTGATTGAAGATGGACAGCTGCGTGCCGTGGAGACCGGACTCGTCACGGTCCAGCATGACGAGCTCCTTGGGGCCGAAGCTGTGCACCTGGCGGGCGATCTCCGAGCCGATGGACCCTCCTGCGCCGGTCACCAGCACGACCTTCCCCGACAGGTAGTCGGCGATCTCCCCCAGGTTGGTGTGGATCTGCGGACGTCCCAGGAGATCTGTGACGTCGATGGCATGGAGGTTTGTGACGCTGGCCCGGCCGGAGACGATGTCCCGGGTGGGAGGCATGAGCAGCAACTTCAGGCCAGCCTCGTCCGTGATTGCGGAGATGCTCTGCTTCAGTTCCCGTGGGGCGGTGGGGATGGCCAGCACGACGGTGCCGACATTGTTGGCCCGAGCCTCCTCAACGAGTCGCTCCCGCCCGCCGAGGACCTTTGCGCCTGACAGATGTAGGTTGGACTTGGCGGGGTCGTCGTCGATGTACCCGACGATCGTGAACGGCGCGTCGGGATCACCGTCGATGAGGCGGCCGAACTGCTCGCCAGCGTTGCCTGCCCCATAGACGATCACCGGCTCCCGCTCCTTGGCGTTGCGGGACGGGCGTAGGGCAGCGCGCACCAGAAAGCGACCGGAGGCCATGAGGATCAGGGCCACGAAGGGGACGGTGAACGTGACCACGCGCGGATAGGCCGGTGGGGCGAAGAGCGCGAACACAAAGGCGAGGGCCACACCGACAGCCAGCGCTATCACCGCCAGCAGCGTTGCCTCCTCAAAGGACGCCACCCCGTGCCTTCCACGGTAGAGCTTCGTCGCGAAACCGAGGATCAGCTGCAACGTCATTGCGGAGAGGGCATAGGCCAGCACCGTCTGGGTCTGGACGTCGGTCAGGACGAAGTTGTACCGCATGATGACCAGGGCGAACGAGGCCGCTGCCCATGTCAGGAGATCCCATGCAGCCAAGCCGCTCCGAATCAGTCCCACTCGCTTGTGCAACGCTCAACTCCTCCGTGGTACGGGCTTTTGATCGATGATCCTAGTGGCGTGCACCTGACATGTCCCATCGGATGGTTGTTGTGGCAGGGGCGACCAGGGCGGAGCGCCCATGGGATGCGCCTGCGCGGCCTGGAAGGCTGCTAGACCCTGTACAAGGGGCTGAGAGACAGACGGAAGTCGCGCTGAGACTCTGGCTGCGGCCAATGCTCCGAGGCGCTGCGCCCCAGCCGTTTGTTGCAAAAGCGTTATCGACCCGCGCATCCGGGAAAGCCCGGCGCTGGAGTGCGTCGGTGATGATGCTGCAAGGCCCTGCACGATGAGCCATGCGACCTTGGATGGTTCAGTCGGTGCCGAAGTCCATGGCCGACCTGAGGGCTGCGTCCTCGACCTCCTCGGTGGTTTCCCCCGAGCCCAGCTCCGCGATCTTCGCCGCACCGCCCTGCTCTAGCCGGCCGATGAGGTCGACGTGATTCGCCAGCAGCGTGCCCTGGGAGGCATACAGCTCCAGCTTCTCGCGGGAGTCGGCGATGTCCAGGTTCCGCATCGTCAGCTGCCCGATGCGGTCGGTGGGGCCGAAGGCCGCATCCTCGACGCGCTCCATCGACAGCTTCTCCGCCTGGTAGGACAGGTTCGGGCCGCGAGTGTCGAGGATGGTGTAGTCGTCGCCGCGACGCAGCCTGAGATCCACCTCGCCGGTGACGGCAGAGGCAACCCAGCGCTGGATCGACTCGCGCAGCATCAGCGACTGCGGATCCAGCCAGCGGCCCTCGTACAGCAGCCGGCCCAGCCTGAGGCCCTCTGAACGGTAGTTCGCGAGGGTGTCCTCATTGTGGATGGCTGACAGCAGCCGCTCGTAGGCGATCCACAGCAGTGCCATGCCGGGGGCCTCGTAGATGCCCCGTGACTTCGCCTCAATGATGCGGTTCTCGATCTGGTCGCTCATCCCCAGACCGTGACGTCCGCCGATGGCGTTGGCCTCTAGCACCAGGGAGACGGGACTGTCGAAGTGCTTGCCGTTGATGGCGACGGGCTGGCCCTGCTCGAAGCGGATTGAGACGTCCTCCGTCGCGATCTCTACCGCCGGATCCCAGAACTTGACGCCCATGATCGGCTCCACCGTCTCCAGGGAGACACTCAGCTCCTCCAGCGTCTTGGCCTCGTGGGTCGCGCCCCAGATGTTGGCGTCGGTGGAGTAGGCCTTCTCCTGAGAGTCGCGGTAGGGCAGGCCGCGCTGCGTCAGCCAGGTGCTCATCTCCGCGCGGCCGCCCAGCAGCGACACGAAGTCCTCGTCGAGCCAGGGCTTGTAGATCCGCAGGCTCGGGTTCGCCATCAGACCGTAGCGGTAGAACCGCTCGATGTCGTTGCCTTTGTAGGTGGAGCCGTCACCCCACACGAACACGTCGTCCTCGGCCATGGCTCGCACTAGGAGGGTGCCGGTGACAGCTCGGCCGATGGGGGTGGTGTTGAAGTATGCGCGACCACCTGAGCGAATGTGGAAAGCACCGCATGCCAGCGCGGACAGCCCCTCGGCGACGAGCGCTTCCTTGCAGTCCACGAGCCGGGAGATCTCGGCTCCGTAGACCTCGGCGCGGCCCGGCACCGATGCGATGTCGGGCTCGTCGTACTGGCCGATGTCGGCGGTGTAGGTGCAGGGGACGGCACCTGACTCGCGCATCCAGGCGACTGCCACGGAGGTGTCGAGGCCACCGGAGAACGCGATGCCGACGCGCTCGCCGACCGGAAGAGAAGTGAGAACCTTAGCCACGCGGTCAGCCTAGTGGACTCCACCGGAATAGTCCGCCCCGGCGTCCGGTTCGGTGGCTCTCAGAACTCCAGGACCAGCTTGCCGACGTTGTCCCCGGATTCGAGGATTTCATGGGCTCGCCGCACCTGCTCGAAGGGGACGCGGGTTTCCGGGGCGGGACGAATCTGGCCGGAGCCGATCATCGGCCACACCGTCTCCGCAACCCGCGAGCAGATCACAGCCTTCTCCTCGACGGGACGGAACCGCAGCGAAGTCGCCGCGACGGTGCCCATCTTCTGCAACAGCAGCCCCAGGTTGAGGGTTCCCTTGGTGCCGCCCTGGAGGCCGATCACCACCATGCGGCCCCGCTTGGCGAGGGCCTTCACGTTGGCCTCAAGGTATTTCGCACCCATGATGTCCAGGATCACGTCGGCCCCGTGACCGTTCGTCACCCGCTGCAGCTCACCGACCCAGTCGCCGTGGTAGTCGATGGCGTAGTCGGCGCCGTGGTCGATGCAGTGCTTCAGCTTCGCCTCGCTGCCGGCCGTCGTCACAACCTTCGCGCCCATCGCCTTCGCGTACTGGATGACGAAGGTGCCGATGCCGCCCGCGCCCCCATGAGCCAGGAGGGTCTCGCCGGGCTTGAGGTGAGCGACATCCATGTTGGAGACCACCGTCGCCGCGACCTCCAGCAGCCCGGCAGCGGTGACCAGGTCGACGGCGGGTGGTGGTGACACCAGCTGGCCTGCCGGGGCGACGAAATACTCGGCGTAGCCGCCGCCCGCCAGCAGAGCGACGACATGGTCGCCGGGTTTCCAGGCGGTCACCCCGTCGCCGACGGCCTCCACGACGCCCGAGGCCTCCAGGCCGATGACATCGGTGGTGCCCCGCGGCGGCGGATAGTAGCCGCGACGCTGCAGGAGGTCGGCGCGGTTGACGCCGGCGGCGATGGTGCGAACCAGCACCTCTCCCGGCTGTGGGGTCGGCGTTGCGACCTCCTTGATGGTCAGGGCCTCGACGTCCCCAGGCTCTTCGACGATGACAGCTCGCATGGCACCGATTCTATGCGAGTTGCCAGATCGCCGGGCCGCCTTTCCCGGTCCTGCGTGAACGATCCGAGTCCTTAGCCGATGCCTGACTCCTGCGCCTCATATCAGCGCGCGACGGCGTCGAACTTCAGACTCTTCCGAGAAAACTTCAACGTGATGCAGAAGGCCCAGAATAAGGCTTTCTGCAGGGAATGCGGAGCGTCAGGTCCAAGGCGTGGTGGGTGCTGATGGCCCTGCGTGCGATTGATCCCGCTCTTGCCCTGATTGTCGTATGAGAGCATCCAGAGTATGTCCCACCTCACCTGTCGAACCTCCCGCGACGGTCGCACCGGAGCGCCTTCCATGAGAGCGGTGCGTGGCTGTCTGCTGGGGATCGCCATCTTTCAGGGGCTGTCCGCGTGGGTGGGGATGGTTGAGCTGCTTCTGGTGCCCCAGTGGTTCGCGCCCATGCTGCAGGGCACGCCTTTTGCGAGCAAACGGGACTGGCGGCGCTGCTGCTCGGGGCTGTCGGTGTGGTGCAGTGGGTGGCTGTAGTCGTGCACCTGCGACGGTGCGCCTGGTTGCCTGCGGCGCACGTGATCGCTGGCACTGTCATGCTTGGATGGATCGCAGGAGAGTGCCTGGTGCTGGACTCTTTCCAGTGGATGCACGCACTGTGGGGCGGAATCGGTGCAATCCACGTGCTGTTGGTGACCGTGCTGCTGGGCGCATTCCGGCCGTGGGAGAAACTCTCGCGATAGAAAATTTTGTGCCTCTCCCCGGCTGTCCTCCGTCCCTGGTCGCTGACTAGGCTCACGTGTCGATGAGCGAGGAGATCTATCTGGCAGGTGGATGTCTGTGGGGAGTGCAGGCGTTCGTGTCCACCCTGCCTGGGGTGGTCGAGACGGAGGCTGGTCGGGCCAACGGCGCCAGCCGTCGCCTCGACGGCCCCTACGACGGCTACGTCGAGTGCGTGCGGACGTGCTTCGATCCAGTTGCTGTCAGCGTCGCTCAACTTGTCGGGCACCTGTTCGAGATCATCGACCCCTACAGCGTGAACCGGCAGGGCCCGGATGTGGGGGAGAAGTATCGGACGGGGGTGTACTCGCGGAACCCTGCGCACCTGGTGGAGGCGCGGGCGTTCATCGACGGTCGCAGCGACGCGGACCGGATCGCCGTTGAGGTCCTTCCGCTGACCAATTTCGTCCGCAGCGCCGACGAACACCAAAATCACCTGGCCCGCTGCCCCGACGATACCTGCCACATCCCGCGAGAGGTGCTGACGAGGTACCGACGGTGACTGGCGATGGGGCCGAGATGTCGGCAACTTCTATTTCTACAGATCGCCGCTGGGAGTCACCGGCCAGGTCAGCTCCCGGGCCGAGACGAAACGGCGTGGAGTGCCGTCGATGGGGTCGGTGAATGACAGCTCCCGGGCCAGCAGGCGCAGCGGGGTGGTGAAGTCGTCAATGTCGGTCTCCGCGACCTCCGGGTACAGCGGATCTCCCAGCAGCGGCAGCCCGAGCTGGTTGAAGTGCGCACGGATCTGGTGGGTGCGACCCGTGAGCGGTCGGGCCTCGTAGCGGGCCCAGCCGCCGCGCACCTCCACCAGCGAGATCCGGGTCTCTGAGTTGGGCGGCAGATCCAGGGTCTCGGCCTGGAGCGTCCCGACGCGCTTGACCAGATGCGACCTCACCGTCTGCGGGAATTCGAGGGCCGGGTCGAAGGGAGCGATGACCTCGTAGACCTTGCTCACCTCACGGCGGGCGAACACATCCTGATACGCCGACCTCCACCGCCGCTCAGCGGTCATCAGCAGCACCCCGGCGGTGCCACGATCCAGCCGGTGGGCGGCCGACAGCTCCGGCAGCCCCGTCGCCGCCCGCCCCCTAACGACGGCGCTTTGCAGCACGTGCCGTCCGCGGGGGATCGTGGACAGGAAGTGGGGTTTGTCGAACACCACGATGCGGTCGTCGCGATGCAGCACCTCCAGCGTGCCTGGGACCTCCGCCTCCGGCCGCAGCTCCCGGTGGAACCAGACGAAGGTGTTCGGCCGGTAGGGCTCGTCGCCTCGCCACGGGATGCCATGCGCGTTGACGAAATCACCTCGCGCCAGCATCGGGTCCACTGCGTCGCGCCCCGGCCCCAGCTTGTCCAGCAGGAACTCCCGCATCGTTGCCCATGGCGCGGCTGCTCCCCGGTCTGGGGTGCGGACCCAGGCAGCCTGCAGCCCGTGTCGGGGCGGGAGCGGGGACTTCGGAGGCATGCGCCCAGTGTGCCTGAAGCGGGGGAGGCGAGCACTGTTTCGCGGGTTCCACCCATGACCGGTAGAATGACGGTCGCGGGTTGATCCCGCACGGCGAGATCGCATAGTGGACTAGTGCAGCCGCCTTGAAAGCGGCCGAGGGGTGACCCTCCGTGGGTTCGAATCCCACTCTCGCCGCCATACGCCGAGTCGGGACATCCTTCTTACAGGGTGTCCCGACGTTGTTTTATGCGCGGTGTGGTGGGTGGTGAGACTCAAGACACCCCTACCTCCGCCAGCCACATCAAGCGACGTGGTGACCCAGCTGGGTCACCACGTCGCCCTCTTCCACCAGGTCTCAGCGCCTCATGCTGTGTTTACGGATCCTCCTGCGGTCGGTAAGCGCAGGCATCCCCGACCTCCTCTGGGGCCGACGGGGCTTCCTGGCTGCTGCTGGGTGACGGAGCCGGTTGGGAGGGTTGGGAGGTCTTGGCCGGTGTCGCTGGCGCGCTGGTTGTGGGTGCGGGTGCCGGCTCGCTGGTGGGGGCCTCTGTGGTGGGCTGCGTCGGCTCCGCGGTTGGCTGTTGGGGATTGATGGCTGTCTGCACTTCCTGGCGCATCTGCGCGAAATTCGGGTTTGCGTAGAGATAGCCATGCTTGCCGTCTGCGAAGGCAAGGCGTGAGACATTTCCATCTTTGACCTTGAAGGAGAGATCTACCAGCGGCCCCAGCGCGTTCTGCGGGATGTCGGTGACCACCATCTCCTTGGAGGCCTGCACGATGTCCTCATACGATGTGAGCATCACGGAGGGGTTTGCCTGCCTGACGACGGCGTTGACCAGGCAGGATTGACGTGACATGCGGTCGAAGTCATGCGTGCCGTAGCGTCCGCGGGCGTACCACATGGCGTGATACCCGTCGAGATGCTGATTCGGTCCCGGTTGGATCCAGGCGCTGGGTTTGATGTGCGCATCAGTGCTCCCCCCGATGGGAACGGGGCGGTTGATGTTGACGCTGACCCCGCCCATCGCGTCGATCAACTCCTGCAGGCCATCGATGTTGATTGCCACGAAGTAGTCCATCTTCAGCCCGGTGATGCCCTGGATGCCTTGTTTCAGGGCTTCTGCGCCGGGGTATGGGGTGTTTCCGACGGCCTTGGTCATCTGGGGGTAGTCGCCGTTGACAGTCTTCTCCCAGATGGCGTTGACCATCCACTCTCCCTCGCCGCCCTCACCGCGAAAGCCCCTGGGGAAGAGCTTCGCCAGTTCGCTGCCCTCGGGGAATGGCGTGTACTGAACGTTGCGTGGGATCTGGATCAGAGTCAGATCACCGCTGGTCGTGTCGATGGAGGCCACCATGATGGTGTCGGTGCGGAATGAGTACTGTCCGCCGTTGTCCTTTTTCCGGACCTCTGTGCTGTCGGTGCCCAGAAGCAGAATGTTGACTCGCGGGATGCCCTCCCACGGATTCTCTGCATGGGGATCGACGGGAGGTTGGTCGGTGGACTGTGGGTCGCCGAATACGGAGCCCAGAAGCTGCAGCTGGGCGATCGAATATCGCGCGCCGACAGCAAGCGGGGCGGCAATCACGAAGATGAAGGCAGTCACCACCAATGCCCCCACGCTCCGACGCAGTATCCGCATGCTGTGGGGTCGGGTGAGAAGGTGAGTCAGCGTGACGAGCCACGCCCAGACGAGAGCGACGGTGATGAGGAGGACGGTTAGGGTGGTCAGAAGCTTGGGACGGACGGCTAGTTTGGCTAGGACCTCCAAGTCCCAGTTGATGGAGAAACCTTTCCATAGCAGGAAGCCCACGCCACTCACGAAGATCAACGACATGAGGGCTCCGGTGATCTTCGCCCAGCGTGGGCGGGCCCCCAACAGGCCGAGACCAGGGATCAGGACGCTCGCCAGGGTCAGGCCGATGCTGCGGCCCAGAGCGCGGTGATGACGTTGCTGGGATTCGGGCTTGTCGGTGGTGTCCTGCGTGGCCTCGTCGGAGGTCTCCTCTGCGGTGGCCTTGTCGGGGGTCTCCTTTGCGGTGGCCTCGGATGTGCTGGTGCGCAGCCTGGGCCAGGAGCCGTCGCGGTCGAAGATCACCTGCCGTGGCCGAATCATGGTGCGTGCGGCCTCTGGCTCAGGGCCATCTCCGGCGGCATCATGGGGATGTTGCGACCCGCCGTCGCGATAGAACCCCGAGTATCGGTTGTCCGACAAGACTCGACCTTCCTTTCCTCTTCCGTCGTCCGAACAGTTTACGCGGCGCCGAGGTTGCCCGACGAGCCCCAACTCGGCTAGCCTTGGGTCGTCATGGAGGTGTCGCCTAGTCTGGTCTATGGCGCCCGCCTGCTAAGCGGGTTTGGGGCTTCAACCCCATCGCGGGTTCAAATCCCGCCACCTCCGCCAGGCCACGCATACTCGAACCCCCGGCTGTAACACAACACCGGGGTT
>CAKZJI010000353.1 GCA_936941515.1 uncultured Propionibacteriaceae bacterium | reverse complement strand
AGGAGAAAACGGATACTTTTCTATGATTTTCGATTTTCGTTATGCTGATCTCGATGTTGAATTCCTGCTGCATCTGGATCTGTAGTCGCATGAGACTGAGCGATGTGCCCCCTGCCTCGAAGAATGTGCGGTGTGGATCGCTGACTCGGGAACCGAGCACGTCGTTCCACAGCTTGGCAAGGCGTTCAATCGCTGGAGAGACATCCGCTGTCTCGGCTATATCCATATCTTTTGTCTTCTTTTCCAGCAAAGCTTGGAGTGCATGGCGATCCAGCTTGCCAGCGGCCGATGTTGGCATCCCGTTGGTCTGGATCAGGACAGCCGGGATGAGCTGGGTGATGAGTTGGGAACTGAGAGACTGTCTGATCTGGTCTTGGGGAAGTGTGGACTCGGAGACATAAAATCCGATAAGACGTGGTGTTCCCGTGCTGTCATCTACGATTGCAGCTGCCTCAGTGATCCCGTCGATGCTCAGCAGCGCCTGCTCGATCTCTCCCAGCTCAACACGGATTCCAGCGACTTTCACCTGCTGGTCAATGCGCCTCAGGAAAGAAAAACGTCCATCGGGCCGTAGGAATCCGAGATCTCCGGTACGATACATGCGATGCATGTGTTCGGCATCGGCGGTGTCAGCGAAGGGGTTGTCGATGAAATGATGGGCTGTGAGCTCGTTCTGATTCAGATATCCAACGCCTACGCCTGCTCCTGCGATGCACAGCTCGCCTGGAAGGTCGGTGCCGCATAGCTGACCTTGGGGGTTCAAAACGTAGAGACGATAGTCGTTGAGTGGAGTGCCGATGGGGGCATTTCCCGCGCAGTCTTCAGGATGGATTTGGGTGTGCGTCGCCCACATCGTAGCTTCAGTGGGGCCGTATACGTTTTCGAGAGAGCATGCAAGTCCCAAGGCGAAGAAGTGCTGAATGATGTCGGGGCTCAGCGCCTCCCCACCTGAGAAGAGATGTCGGAGGCTCTCCAGGTCGTTCTGTCTGCCAGTAGAATCGATGGCTTTAAGCAATACTCGCAGCAAGGTGGGAGAGGTGTTGAGATGGGTCACACCATAGTTATGCACTGCGTCAAGCAGCGCCGGAAGGTCGCCTTCCTGGCCAGCGGGTAGAATGGCTAGACGGCCTTCACCGACGAGCCATCCATAAAGCTCAGTGCCGAAGATATCGAAGGTGAATGAGGTCTTGCACAAGAAGACGTCGTCGCGACGGAGAGGAAAGCGACGCTCCAGATCCAGGGCTGTGTTCTGGACGTTTGCATGGGTGATGCCTACGCCTTTGGGTCGACCAGTCGAACCGGATGTGTACTCGATATACAATAGATCCTCTGGGGATCGATCGACAGGCAGAGGTGATTCGCAGATCGTGTCCCGATGACTGCTTGCCAAGATATTGAGATCATCGTAGGTGTCGAGGTCAATGCGTTGTGTGGATGTGGGAAGTTGTAACTCCTGGGGCGATATAGTCACGATGGCGCAGGCATCTGCATCAGTGAGCATCTCGTGGATTCGATCCAGAGGCATTTGGTCGGACAAAGGAATATAGGGATGACCGGCCAGAATGGTCCCGCAGACGGCAGCGAGCAGGGTGGCGCTTCGAGGCAGGAGGATTGCCACAGGACGGTCATTGGTTCCGACGGCCTCAAGAATACGGTGTTGGATGAGAACTGCCGCATCATGAGCCCAGGCATTGGTGTAGCTGCGGTCTGGGTCGAGCCAGGTCTCATGGGCGGGATCTGCCGTGGTGCGCTCTAGGAACAACTGCCCCAGATCGGTGGGTTCCCAGTCGTAATAATGTGTTGTCTGGGAAGCTGCCAGGATGCTGTGGTGCTCCTCCTCGGTTGTGGCCATCAATTCTGATACAGGGGCGTCGAGATGGTTGGGAATCTGTTGCAACAATCTGAGCATGCGTTCGGCGAACTGCGTGGCTTGCTCGACTGACAGTGCTGAGTCCTTGTGACGAACGACGATCTCTGTCGTTTCGCCCACCTGTTCCAGAGTGACTGTCAGACGTCCTGGAAAATGAGCTTGGTCAGGGTGTTTTACGACATGGACTCCCTCAGGGAAGCTCGGATAACTGTCGTGGATGAAGGTGATGTCCAACAGGCCAGTGATGGAATGGTCAGCCAACATGGTAGTGACGGGGAAGCTCAGGTTCTTCCAGATGCTTAGCACTTCAGCGCGGGTGCGTTTCAGCAGCATCCGCACGCTCTGCTGGCGGTTGGCGTCGACCATGACCGGCAGCGCCCGAATGAAGCAGCCGATGCTTTCGTCCATATCGAGGAGTGGACGGTCGGTGAAGGGGCTAGCGAAGGATACCTGCTCCTCTCCTGCGTAATGTGACAGGAGGGTTCCAAAGGTTGCGAGATAGATGGTGAACTCAGAGACTTCCGCCTCGCGTGCTGTAAGGCGGATAGCCTCTGCTGTTTCCAGGGGAACGGTTATACGGGTCTCCCGACCTATGTCGTCATGTCCTGCTTGCAGAAGCCAATGGCCAAGTTGCGGGTCCTCGTGACGAGATAAATTCTCCTCCCAGAACTTCTGACTGCGAGAGGTCTCCTCGGCAGGGGGCTTGATGATCTGATTCTCTTGATAAATCTGCAAGCTGTTGTCGGTTTGGGTCGGCAAGATGTCATCTGTCCCAGTGGCGAGGTGGAGGAGGCGTCCTGTGAGGGCGCTCACTGAGAGGCCATCTGCGATAAGATGATGACATACGATCAAGAGGTGATCACTGTCAGGCAAGTGGCAGTTGATGATTCGGAAAAGTGGTGGAGTCTCCAGGTCGAAAGGTGTGTTGCGTGCCGAATTCAGAATCGAGTCCAGCTCTTCCTCGCGATTGGTGAGGTCATAGTGGCTGAAAGGAGCTTCTGCGCTTTCGGCAATGCGATAACTGGGTCCTGTGGCTTCGGTTGTGATGGCGCAACGTAACGCGGGTTGTTCGACCATGATTGCTTTGACTGCCTGCAGCAGACGTGTGTGGTCAAGATGGCTGGTGCGTAACTCAACTGTGATGTGGTAGTCGGCGGCCTGTCGCATATGGCTGTCGAAGTACATGCCCTGCTGCGCAGATGACATTGGAAGGGTGAGATCGCTCATGAGAAGAGTGCTCCTAATAGACCGCTGGTTAACAGAGATTACCTAAAGTCCCCCGCATGTTTGAAGCCTCGTAATCATGAGTATGTGGATTCGCCTTTTCGGATTGGCTTTATGGCTTCCTTCGCGCTGGGTTCACATGTATTTTTGATGTAGCAGAAATATAGCCTTTGGGGAGGCTTGCTTCTGATGTGGGATTGTCAAGTTCTTCTTGCTTGACCACTACATTATGAAGTGATGGAGGCATCGTCAAAGCTGATACACCGAAAGTTGATTGGGTGCAGAGGCGCCTGTGTTCAGTGGCGCTGCCTCAAGAAGCTGTGGTGACTGGCACTCGTGCCTCGGCGTACCAGCGTTGGCCTTTGGGGCCGAAGGTGCAGGAGCCGTTCAGAAGGCGGACCCGCTCCCTGACTCCAAGCAGGCCGGCGCCTCCCCCGCCAGTCTTGGGCGGTGCGGGTGGGCCGATGATGTTCGTTGTGCGCAGCACAATGTGTCCACTCTGCTGGGTGACTGAAATGCTGCAGGGTCCCGGGGCGCCATGCCATATGAGATTGGTGACGAGCTCGCCCAGGATTCTGGATGCTGAATGCTCCACATCGGGGGTGAGGTGGATCTCCTCGATCTCGAAGTGCGCCTCGGTGTCGAATCCCCCTTCGTCCAGGGCGCTTAGTGTCTGGTTCCACTGCTCTCTGAGGGAAGTGCCCGAGTGCTGTCCCAGGGTTGCGAAGTCCTGATCCACATTGCGGAGGGCTGCCATAGCTGCGCGCAGCTCCATCGCTGCTTGCCGTGACAGGTCAAGGGCTTCCAGCAGGGCGGAAGTCAGAGCTTCGGAGGTCTGATGGTCCTCTAGAAGGTCTTCCAGGGTTCTGACAACGAGAGTCTGGGTCTGAGCGACGCTATCGTGGAGCTCGCTCGCCATCATGAGTCGATTTGCTCTCAGGGCCTGTTCGCTCTCCTGGCGGCTCTTCCTCTCGTTGTCGAGCTGCCTACGGGCTAGTGTGCCCGTGACTAAGGCGAACAGAGGGATAGTGGCGGCAAGAAGCAGGTTGGGAAAGAAGTCGTCCCATGAATAGCGGATGATCCATAGAGTGAGAGCTGCCATTGGATGTATGGCGGCCACCCACCAGCGGCCAATTCGTTGATTTTTGAACCAGTTGTATGTGAAGATCCCTCCAGCGAGGAAGCCCATTATCCCTGGGGCTGCCAGGTTCCCCCAACCGATGAAGCAGCATCCTGCCACAGTGAGAGCTGTCCAAGGACGCCAGGGGAGCAGACAGAGGGCTGCCAACATCAGGGTGTCCACGGTTAGCGCAAGGGCTGACTTGCCTTCCCAAGTTGCTGCCAGGGTCACTATGAACACTGCGATACCCAATATGGGCTCCAGTGTCAGGTGGCGTATAAGTTCTGCGTCGCAGGGGGTGCGCCGTGGCCTCATGGGTCGATGCTACCTGCTGGTGTGGTCAGTTTCCCTGGTGGGGCGTTCGCCTACCGTTGAGGTTGTGGCCAAAGCTGGTGATGGTGTCGTTGCGGCGGTCTTTCCGCTTCCGGAGGAGTTGCCAGGAGTCGTGGATTACGATTCTGGGTTTTGCAGGAGTGGTGCTGGACGTCTGTGGGGCTGAGACTCGGATTGTATGCAGAGTGCGTGGATGAGCAACTCGCCTCCACGCACTCGTCCAGAGGGTTGACAGGGGTATTTGGCAATTTGCTGGCAATCCTGGCGAGATTCGCTTCTCACCAACATCTGCGTATGATGTAGCACAAAATGCTCTTGGTGGGATGGGCTTGGTGGATCGACGTGCTGAAGGCAACTTCCTGGGTTTGCTGAGGGAGTGAGAAGGCGGAGAGCGTAAAAACGGTGAAAGCAACGGTAACGGCAACGAGCAGCTTGCGCAGCATGGGTTTTCCTATCCTGTGAAGATTATTGTATGTAGTGCTATTGGCGATGTCTGACGGGGTGGTCAGATGTCGGGGCTTGTGGGCTTCGCCAGGGTGTCCCGTCGTCTGTGACGTCGAGAACTAATTAACCTCATATCGCTCAGGGGCGCACGCTGGCATCAACTTCGGGGGATTCGGCAGAGGGCTCTGGGGCGCGGATTGCTAGATTGGGGGCATGAGTGAAGCTGAGGTCCGGGTTCTGATCGCGGATGATCACGATCAGGTGCGTGAGCGTATCCAGCGAGTCGTCGACGCCATGCCTGGCATTGAGGTTGTCGGTGCTGTGGCGAATGGGCTCGCGGCGGTCTCCGCCGCCCGTCGCCTTGAGCCTGATGTGGTGCTCATGGATCTCAACATGCCGGTGCTCGACGGCGTCAAGGCGACCCAGCGGATCGTCGACCTGGGCCTTCGGGCACGGGTCATCGCACTCACCTCGCTGGAGGACGAGGCAACCTTCCATGGGGCGCTGCAAGCTGGCGCCGCGGGATTCCTGCTGAAGACGAGCACACGTGGCGAGATCATGCACGCTATCCAGCAGGTTCACCTGGGAGAGTCCATGCTGTCTCCCAAGCTCATCACACGTGTGCTGTCGCACTACGAGCAGGGACACAGACCTTCAAAGGTGATCACTGAACTTCCAGACAAGGACTTACAGCTACTGCAGTTGGTGGGGAAAGGTCTGAGCAATGCCGAGATAGCCGAGGAGCTTTCGCTGTCGCCTGCGACAGTGAAGAGTTACATCTCCCGGCTGCTCAGTCGGCTGGGTGTCAGAGACAGGGCTCAGCTTGTGATCCTGGCCTACCAAAACGGAGTGGTCGTGGACTGAGGGCATCGCCTGGGTCGTGACAACTTGAGCGTCCCGTCTTGAGATGCCAGGTGACCAGGGGTTTTGCCACTAGGCTCGTGCCATCGCCCAACAGGTAGGAGCTTCGATGTCGCAACTCACGCTGCTGGCCACCACCGATGTCCACGGCAACGCCCTCAACTGGGACTACTACCGCGACCGGCCCTGGCAGCCCCCGGACGGCGAGGAGCTGGGGCTGGAGCAGGCAGCCACCATCATCCAGCGGATCAGAGCAGAGCGCGGTCCGGAGCGGGTCCTGCTCGTCGACAACGGCGACACCCTCCAGGGCACCCCATTGGCCACTTTCTATGCCCGGCAGGAGCCGATCACCGACACCGGCGTCCGGCATCCGCTGGCCGCGGCGTTCAACGCCATGGGCTACGACGCCTGCAACATAGGCAACCACGAGTTCAACTATGGGCTGAACCTGCTCCAGGTCTTCGAGGAGCAGCTGGAGATGCCGCTGCTTGGCGCGAACATCCTCGACCCGCACTCCCGCAAACCCCTGTTCCAGCCATTCACTCTGGTCAGGCGCGTGATCGACGGTCGTGAGCTGATCGTCGGCATCGTCGGGCTCACCACCCCGGGCTCCATGGTCTGGGATCGCGCACACCTGGAGGGGCAGGCCGACATCATCGACATGGTGGCCTCTGCCGCGTACTGGGTGCCGCAGGTGCGGGAACTGGGCGCTGACGTCGTCGTGGTGCTCAGCCACGCAGGACTCGGCCAGACCACCTACGCCACCACCGTCGAGGCTCCCTCGGAGAATCCGGCGCGGGAGATCGCCCAGCAGGTTCCAGGCATTGATGTGATGGTCATCGGCCACACCCACCGTGACGCACCCGAGCAGTGGATCACCTGCGAATCCACCGGGCAGTCGGTGCTGCTGACCCAGCCGAGGGCACTCGCCGCCGGGCTCACCGAGACGACGATTGATGTCGAACCCAACGGCGAGGGCTGGAGCGTCTCCGTCCAGGGCGCCATCCCGCTGCCAGTCGCGGGGCAGGAGCCCCTCACGCAGGTGGTGGATGCGGTGACGCAGGCTCACGAGAAGACCCGCTCCTACGTGAACCAGCAGGTTGCCGTCTCAGAGCGGGAGCTCAGCACCGCCGAGTCGTGCTGGCGTGCAACAGGGGCGATCGAGTTCATCCAGCAGGTCCAGGCCGCCACCGTCGCCGAGGCTCTGGCCGACGGGGAATACGCGGGGCTGCCGGTCGTCAGCCTCACCGCCCCGACCTCCAGGACCGCCGCCATTCCGGAGGGGACGGTGAGCATCCGGGACCTGGCCGGTATCTACGTCTTCGACAACACCCTGGCAGCTGTCCTGCTGACGGGGGCGCAGCTGCGTGCCCACCTGGAGCATGCGGCCCGCTACTACGCCGACCTGCCGCCGGGCGTGGCCTTTGATCCCGCCACGATGACGGGGGCGGAACGTGACGGGCTGACCGTCTGGGACTATCAGTACGACATCGCCTGGGGTGTGAGCTACGAGATCGACCTGACCCGCCCCGTCGGCCACCGGATCCGCAACCTCAGCCACCCGGACGGCAGCCCAGTCCGTGACGACGAGAGGTTCGCCGTCGCCCTGAACCACTACCGGCGAAGCGGCGCGGGAGACTACCCCGACGTCTCGACGGCCCCGGTGCTGTACAACGACATGGTGGAGATCCGCCAGCTGCTGATCGATTGGGCGCTGGAGCGTGGCGTTGCGGTGCCGGGTACCGAGAACTGGCGGATCGTCACGAAGTAGCATGATCTCGTGGTGAGAACCTGGCTGGGAATGTGGCGTCGCCTGGGGGGCGACATGCTCCGGGTGCTCGCCGCGCACTGGCCCCAGTTTCTGGGGCTGTTCCTGATTGGGGCCATCGGCCGCATGGGATTCCTGTGGCTCGCGGTCTGGGCATCGCGGTTCCATGGGCTGCTGGGGGTGCTGATTCTTCCCCTGGCTCCCCTGTGTACCCTGTTCTCGCTGCTGCTGATGCTGCGGTTGGGTGCTGAGTCGCTTCCCGCCTTCCGGCATGTGCCCGTTCCCCCGAGCGCAGGGGACAGATGGCGTGAGCATCTGCGGGCTGTATCGCAGATGATGCTGCCGTTCATCGCGCTGTACACCACTGAAGGACTTGTTTTCCAGGATTCCCGGATGTATGTCCAGGACATCGTTGCCGACGACATGTCCAACTCGATTTATCTGAACCCGGAACGGTTCAACTACGCCCAGGGCTGGTGGCTCCTCGCTTTGATCGCCGCTGCCCTGGGTCTGCGGAAGCTCATTGCCTTGAGGGAGCTCGCCACCCGTTCGGTGGCCGTGTCCCTCGTGGCTACCTATCTGGAGGCTCTGTGGATGATGGCGCTCGTGCGTGGGCTTATCACCCAGCTGAAGGAGATGGCCGCCTGGCTTCGAAGCCGTGTGTTCTTCGACTCACTGGCTCAACAGTGGGAGTATTTTCTCGCCTGGATTGGACCCGCGAGACCCTTCCTCCTGGACTGCTTCAATGCGCTGGGTGTCCTGTCCTCTGGCGTGACCTCTCTGGTGATGCAGCCGTTGACATGGCTGGCCATCGGAGCGGCCTGCTACGAGGCAGACCTTCAGCGCCGCGATGCGAGATTTGATGGAACCAGGCTGGGGCGGCGACTGACGGCGCTGCCCGCGGGTGCGCGGAAGGTGGCTTTGGAGGCTGTCGAGCCGGTGGCGATGCCCTTGAAGTACTTCGTGGCGGCGGCGTCGCGGGTGGTGACAGCTGGGATGGTCTCCCTGGTGCTGTTCTGCGTCTCGTTCCTGCTAGTGGGACAGGCGCAGGTGGGGGCGGCGTGGCTGCTTCGGGTCCTCGTCGGCCCGCGAGATTCCAAAACCCATGTGACATTGCTGCCGTACCTGGATCAGGGAGCGCAACTGGTTTATTTCATCCTCGCCGTGGGGCTCCTGCTGGCGGCCTTGAACCTGATCCTGGGTGGGCGTCCAATGCCTGCGGTCGCATCAGGGCAGCGCGGCGAGATCTCTGTGCCGGGAGCATCACAGGTCAAGCGGGAACAGCAGGTATTCGGGAGTGCTCCACCACAACATGAGGCTTTCTGGCGTGACCCCCGTCGGCAGGGCTAGGGCGGCGGAGTTGCTCCACTGGGTGGGCCGCGGTGGTGTGTTCTCTTTCACGTTGGTGGTGAACGCCTCGATTTTTGGGCCTGGCGTGTCTTGGGGGACGCAGCGGATGGTTGTGAGGGAAGCTCGCCAGTTTGATGATGTGGCCAGTTCTTTGCCCGCCTTCGCTGAGTAACGGACATTGTTGGCAACCAGCTCGATGGTGCAGGGATCCAGAAGCTGGTCTGGGGCTGCCTCGAACTCCAGGTCAACCCGCCACAGGGTGGCGCCGTCTGAGGCGATGATCCCGTCGAACTCCTCAGTCTGAGTGACGCCCAGCAGCCGCACATGGACCCGGCGTTCGAACTCCTGGCCATCCGACAGACGCTGCCGCTGCCGGAAATCGATCTCACCGTCGCGCACGGTCACCGCTATATAGGGTTCCCAGGGCAGATAGGAGTTGATGAGCCGCTGTGAGCTGGCCAGGAGCGCCAGCGCCAACAGGAATGGCAGGGCGATCAGCCAGGCTCTGTTCCGCCGCCACCAGGCCGAGCTCATGCTCTGCCCCTCACAACGGGGTCTGACAGGACGATGCGTTCAGCATTGGCGGCCATGGCCTCTGCCGCGGCGTCATCAAGTTCCAGGTTGATGACTGCCTCATCATCGGGTTCGCCGGGGGATGAGGCGAATATCCGAAGCTCGGATCCTGGCAGGGCATCCTCGGGCACCTCAAGGATGAGAGGGCAGCTGAGGATGAGCCCAGGCTGAGAGGGGCCGCACTGGTGGAGGAAAACCTGTGGACCGCCGAAGATGCGGCCCTGCTGATCATGCAGGCGGTGATGCAGCAGCGTCTGCTGTTCGCCGGCGGCCACGAAGTCCAGGTCGATGACCAGCCACACGCCCGTCGTGTTCGCGACCTCTCCGCTGTTCCCCATGGTGTGCTCGACCTCGGTTGTTCCACGCACATTCTTGACAGTCACGGTTCCGGTGCGGAGCCTGACAGGCTCCCCGATGCTCCCGTGCCGCAGGAAGGGTGATGTGGTGACCTGCTTCCGCGTCGGCAACTTCGCTGCCACCATGGAGCCCAGAATCAGAAACAGCGCCAAAAGCAGTGCCGGGACAATCGGCCGCCGTGGGGCAGCGCGGCGTGGCCGAGCGTTCGGGAAATTGGTCACTGCTCCTTCAACTCCTCCACCTTCAAGGTGGCCGTCGCGACAGCCTCGGGATCAAACCATCTGAATGAATCGTACAGAAAGCTGTCTTCGTAGGAGTGGCGCACCAGGGTGATAGTCACGGTCTCCGGTGGTGGCTCGGCCGTGCTCTGCTGCCAGGCGAGTATGACCTTCTGCGGCAGGTCGGGTGGGGGGCTGGCCAGGCGGAGGCCATCCGGATATCTCAACGCCTGCGTGGCGGGAATGCCGTGCTCCAAGGATTTTCCCGGTGATGTGACCTCAGGTGCCGTGAGCAGGACGGATTCGGTGAGAAGCCGGGGTGATATGGGAAAGCCGACGGTGTTCTTGGCCTCCAATGTGACGATCAGCCACCGCATGTTGTCCTGGTGGCGGAGTGCTGGCTTCGCGGAATCCGCCTGGAACGCCTTCATCAGGGCGAGGTCAAAGGGCTCCACGTGCACTGGCTCCAGAGGCTCAACGGACGGCAGCTCCCTCTGGCTGGCAGGCTCCCATCCCCCGAACAGGCCGATCACCCCGATGAGAAGCAGCACGGTGACCACTGCCAGCCCGGCCGCCAGTCCCGCTCGCCGCCGGCGTGGGGGAGGCAGTGGGCGCACGGCTGTGCGTGGCTTGGGCGGTGTGGTCATACAAGGAGCATAGGCGGGGCTGGGAGCAAGCTCCCGAGCGAGGCTTGAGCCTGCCTCGGCTGTCCTGCCGAGGCGGGCCGGTGGCGTTCAGCTGTCCCGGACGCTGATCTGTCGGGTGACGAGGTAGGTGATTGCCAGGCCGAGGACCGTGAGCACGACGAGGAGAGCCGCCAGCCAGACGTCGTTGAAGTGGGCGTCTAGGACATCGCCATACCACATGTGCACATGCACATACGCCGATATGCTGATGACACCGAGTGCGACCATGTAGATGAGCATTGCCTGCATGCCCCGCCACATATGGAACGCTCTCGCAGAAGTGAACACCGCCAAGAACACCAGAATCTTCAGGGGAGTCAGCCAGGTGAATGTCCCCCACCAGCTCCCGTGGTCCCCATCGAAGATCGTTTGGCCCAGGAACCAGCCCGCCGTGGCCCTCTCCAGGGCTATGAGCCCAGCTAGCAAAACTGTGACGTAGACAGTTTGCTGCAGGTGGTGGAGGAAGTTGCCGATCACATAGGTGCGACGGGTGATCCCCACCGCCATCGCCAGTGGGAAGCAGGTGGAGAATGTAAATAACACGTTGACGCCTGAGGCTAAGCTGAGTGAGTCAAGCGCAGATGTTGTACCCACCCCTTCTTTGAAGATGACCTGGCGGAGTATCAGGTGACCGAGGGCCCAGAGAGGGACGAAGTACCACGCGTACATGCGACGGGCCAGGATCATGCGCAGAACGACGAGTGCGCGTCTCATGCTGCCACCTCCTGGGCACCGAGGCCGTACGCGGCAACGAGGTCGCGTAGGCTCGTGGGCTCTGTGGCGATCTTCGCCGCGTGCGCCGACTCCATCAGCCCGGAACGGTTCTCGACGATGACGGTGGCGTTCAAACGCTTGCGAAGATCCTCGGCAAAAACGCGAGCC
>CAKZJI010000352.1 GCA_936941515.1 uncultured Propionibacteriaceae bacterium | reverse complement strand
CATGGCCGTGGCTCTACTGCTTCCCGCCCTGTTGCACGAGTCGAAGGACAGCACCGTCATGGCGATCGGATCCTTCATCATCCCTGTGGGTCTCATCGGGGCCGCCGTCGCCGTACAGATGGCGCCTGGTTCACAGCAATGGGGGGCCTTGGGAGTCATCTGGCTCCTGCTGGGGGCCGCCACATCCTTGATTCTCACCCCCTCGGCACGGCTGCTTCGCCGCTGTGCCACGGCCACCGAGCAACCAGCGGTCTTCGCCGCCCAATTCTCGCTGAGCCACGCCTGCTATCTCGTGTCCTACCCGATCGCAGGCTGGCTCGGCAGCCTCCTCGACCTGCCCGAGTCGGCCCTGATACTCGCAGGAATAGCCGTCATCGCCGGCGTTGCCGCCCGTCTTCTGGGGCAGGGCAGTCCCTCACCGAGCGCTGCATTTAAGTAATGCTAGCCTTTCGTAGATGAAGGCCTCCAACGGATCCCTGAGTTTCACCAATCGCCCCACCGCGACCGCGCCGGGGCACTGGGTTCTGGCACAGGCAGGCAAGCGTGTGCTGCGACCGGGAGGCCTGCAGCTAACCAGGGCGATGCTCGGTCGGTGCAGCCTCGGAGGCAAAGAGGTCGTCGAGCTGGCACCCGGCCTTGGCCGCACCGCCCGCGAGATCCTGAAAACCCATCCGCGGTCATACACAGGCGTCGATCAGGACACCACCGCCGTCGCCCATGTGAACAGAATCGTCGAGCCCGCCGGAGGGGTGTGCCGTCAAGGCGATGCCGCTGCCACCGGACTTGAGGATGGGGTAGCGGAGACGGTGATCGGGGAGGCCATGCTGACCATGCAGAGCCCCCGGGGCAAGTCGGAGATCATCAAGGAAGCGGTGCGCCTGCTCCGCCCTGGGGGCACATACGGCATTCACGAGCTGGCGCTGACGCCGGACGACATCGACCCTGAGGTCGGCACCGACATCTCCAGGTCGCTGGCCCGCGCAATCCACGTCAACGCCCGCCCCCTGACCGTTGCCCAGTGGCGTGAGCTTTTCACCGAACACGGGCTGACCGTCGAGTGGACCAGCACGGCACCCATGGCATTGCTGAAGCTGGGCCGAAACCTGGCCGACGAGGGGGTGCTCGGGGTGGCTCGCATCGCCAAGAACCTTGTGATGAAACCAGAGCTGCGGCGCCGCGTCCTGGCGATGCGAAAGAATTTCATCGAGCACGCCGACTCGCTCTGCGGCGTGGCCCTCGTCGCCCGTAAACCCAAGTGATCCACCATCCACCGCAATCAATCAGGAGACCACATGTCCGATCCAGCCCTCAGTTTCGTCCACGGGATGAGTCAGCTCATCGACATCAATGAGGCAGCCACCGTCTCTCGCACCATCATGAATGCTGAGACCTGCCGTGCTGTTCTCTTCGCGTTTGACAAGGGCGAGGAGCTCAGTGAGCACACGGCTGCCATGCCCGCTGTCGTTCAGGTGCTCGAAGGCCGGCTGCGAATCGACGCCGACGGTCAGAGCGTTGAGTTGACTCCCGGTGACATACTGCACTTCGGCACCCGCCTGCCCCACGCCGTGGCAGCCTTGGAGCCCAGCAAAATGCTGCTCCTCATGCTCGACCCCAAGGAGAAGGGGCCCGGCAAGGAGTAGTCATTCCTCGCTGAACACCCGAGCCAGCGCCGCCAGTCCCCGGTGGATGTATTCGTCCACGGGGCGGGCGGCGCCGTCTTGGTGCCAGGAGAGGATCGCGGCGATGAGGCCGTGAACAATCGCCGCAACAATGAACCTCGCCTCCACGAGGTCATACCTGCCGCCGGTGATCGCTATCTGAGCCACCTGTTCGGTCAGTTCGTTCACGTAGGCCCCTGCGGCGGCTTGGATGCCCCGATGGCTGGCCCAGAGCCCAGTGCGGTCCAGCGTCTGTCTCTCGTCACGCTCGAAGTGTCCCTGAGCCACCGTCTGCAGCCCCACCTCTAGCGCCCGCAGGGCTGATGCCCCCTCCGCCAGCTTCTGAGTAACTACCTGGAGCAGTGTCTCGTCATATTCATCATGCAGGACCAGGCCCTCCTTGGTCCCGAAGTACCGGTACACCGAGGACGGCGACACATCAGCGGCCTCCGCCACCTGCTCGATGGTCACCTGATCAAATCCCCGTTTGAGGAACAGCCGCAGAGCGGTCTGCTGGATATGCCGCATCGCCGCCTGCTTCTTGCGCTCCCTCAGCCCACCCATGGGCGCTCCCAGCCTTCTGTCATGGATTGATCCTGCCACAGGCCCATGCACGGCAGCCCCCTACCCAGCTGCCACGACATGGTCTACCTTGAAGACATGAGACAGTCACTTTCATTTGATACTGACTATCCAATAGTCGTCGAGGAGGCCCGCAAGGCCTTCGGTCCTGTTGCGGCCCTCAACGGCCTCAATCTTCAGCTTCGCCGCGGCCAGGTGCACGGTTTCCTCGGACCGAACGGGGCCGGCAAGTCAACAACCATCCGCGCCCTGCTGGGCCAGATTCACCTCAGCAGCGGGAGGGCGAGGGTCTTCGGCGGCGATCCCTGGCAGCAGGCGTCCGCCATCCACCAGCACCTGGCGTATGTTCCAGGTGACACCGTGCTGTGGCCCAACCTGACGGGTGGGGAATGCATCGATGTGATCTCGAAACTTCAAGGCTCCCCCGACCTGAAACGTCGTGCCGAGCTGGTGGAGCGTTTCGAACTCGACCCCAGACGTCGCACCAGCACGTATTCGAAGGGCAACCGACAGAAGGTCGCCTTGATATCGGCCCTGGCGACCCGGGCCCCACTGCTGCTCCTGGACGAGCCGACCTCGGGTCTGGATCCGGTCATGGAACGCCGATTCCTGGAAACACTTCGAGAGGCCGTCGCCGAGGGACGAACAATCCTGCTCAGCAGCCACATCATGAGCGAGG
>CAKZJI010000351.1 GCA_936941515.1 uncultured Propionibacteriaceae bacterium | reverse complement strand
AAGACATATGACGATCATAAGCCCGGGGGTAACGACGCGCGCTAGACGCGTAGGTTCATCTGTGCAGCCGCGGTTGACCTCCCCTTTTAATGCGATGCCACAACTTGACGGTTTTTTGGCTAGTCTTAGAGCCTATGTCTGAACTTTCCGATATTTTGACGAAGGATGGCACTCGGGAACCCGTGGTCTCTGACCTGGCGGAATCCACCGAGAACTCCGTCAACACGTACTTTGTCCAGTTGGAGGCCAAGGTGGGTCTCTGCGACTCCATCGACATGGCTCAGAAGCTGGGGGTCAAGCGGGCGGATGGCGAGGACATGCGCAAGGACGGCAGTGTCGCATCATGGGTGCTGGGCACGTCCTACGTCACGCCGTTGTCCATGGCCGAGGCCTATGCGACGTTCGCGAATCGCGGCACTCACTGCAATCCGATCATCCTGAGGCTGATCCAGACGAAGGAGGGTCAGGATGTTCCCGTGCCCTCCGCCAACTGCCAGGAGGTGCTCTCCCCCGAGGTTGCCGACGGTGTGAACAACATCCTGTCTGGCGTCGTGACGAGGGGAACTGGCCAGGCAGCACGCATGCCGGATGGCCGTCCTCAGGCGGGCAAGACCGGCACCACGGACAGCAACAGGTCGGTGTGGTTTGCGGGATACACCCCTGACATGGCGGGAGCCGCCTTTATCGCCGTCGACAACACCGCACCTGAGTTCAAGGGGAGGCCCGATGCGGGGATAAAGTACATGAAGCTCTCGACGGGTGTCAGGCTCCAGGGTTCAGGAAGCGGCGACGCCGGCCCCATCTGGAAGCGGGCGATGAGCGCCGCCTTGAAGGACGTTGACCCCACACCCTTCGGGAAGGTCAGTCAGCGCATTGAGCAGGGCGAGACGGTGCAGGTGCCCGACACCAACGGCATGTCTCCGCAGGAGGCACGCACCACGCTTGAGGCCGCCGGCTTCTCGACAGTCAATGTCGAGGTCGACAGCCCCAGGCCCAAGGGAACCTTCCTGGGGGTGAGCCCCTCGACAACAGCACCGAAGTTCTCCACCATTCAGCTGCTGTTCTCCAAGGGGCAGCAGCCAACACCGGAGCCCAGTGTCGTTCCCCCAACGCCCGGGGCGCCACCGGACCCGGGAATACCCGCTCCCATTGAGCCTGGTCCGCCAGGGGACCAGTGACACGGCCATTGCGCGCCGCGGCCAGCCTGGCCGCGGCGGCGCTTGGCTGCTTTGCCTGGGGGCTGGCGGAGGCGAATCTCTTCCAGGTGCGTCGCGTCTCAGTTCCCGTGCTGCCCGCGGGCGGCCGGGAGCTGAGAGTGCTTCACATCTCTGATGTGCACCTGTTGGAGTCGCAGCACGCGAAGCTTGACTTTCTGCGTTCGCTGGCAGGTCTGGCACCAGATGTGGTGGTCAACACCGGCGACAATATCTCCAGCGACCGGGCCATCGCGTCGCTGATGGCGGCTCTCGGACCGCTGCGGGATGTTCCCGGGGGGTTCGTCTTCGGGTCAAATGACTATCACAGGCCTGAGTTCAAAAGCCCGCTGCGCTACGTCACCAGGGGACGTTCGGAGGCCTCTGCTGCGCCGGAGCCGTTGGATTCGGAGCAGTTGCGCTCTGCCTTGACGCGCAGCGGAGCCTGGCATGACCTCAACGACCGGCGTGCCATCGTCGAGGTGGGCGGGTATCGGGTGGAGTTGCGAGGCACCGACGACGCACACCACGACCGCGACGACTACCCAGCCGTCGCCGGACCTGCCAGCGACGGGGTGGATCTGAGTCTCGGGGTGACGCATGCCCCGTATCGCCGAGTGCTGGATGCGATGACCGTCGATGGGGTGCAGCTGATCCTCGCAGGACACACCCACGGGGGCCAGGTGTGTGTCCCGGGGTATGGTGCGCTGACCACGAACTGTGATCTGCCCACCCCGCAGGTCAAGGGGCTGTCGCGGCATGAGGCGGGGGGCGGATCGGCCTGGCTTCACGTCTCCGCGGGCATCGGAACATCCCCATTCGCCCCGTATCGTTTCGCCTGCCCGCCAGAGGTGACGCTGCTGACGCTGACGCCTGTCAGCTGAGCTGGTCCCAACTAAGCGTCGGGGCCTTCAAAGGTGGATACTGGGACGGTGAGTGATCCCACAGATATCTGCCCCTGCGACACCGGCCGTCCCTACACGACGTGCTGCGAGCCCATCCATGAGGGTCACAGACCGCCCGCCACCGCGGTCGCGCTGATGCGGGCACGGTACAGCGCCTATGCGCTCGGCCTGACGGATTACCTGCTGGAGACCTGGCACCCAAACACCCGCCCTGAGGCCATCGACCCTGAGCCTGGTCTGCGGTGGACGGGACTCACCATCGAACACAGCGGGGCTGGCAAGGCCTGGGACGACGAAGGCATGGTCTCGTTCTCCGCCAGCTGGGAGGAGAACGGCAGGGTCGGGGTCATGCGTGAGGTCAGCTCCTTCCTGCGCATCGATGGGCGCTGGCTGTACGTCAACGGCATCCCCCACACCGGCGGACATCACGCCGAGGAGAAGCAGTGAGAGCCCGTTGATGCCCATGCGACGATCCTGACCCGAGTCAGCGGTAGGCTCCCTGATGTCGTTTCACGTGGCCAGAGGAGTGAACCATGACCGATGACAGGGAAGAAAAGCGGCCGCTGTACGTCACAATAGACAAACCCATCACCATCCGGGAGCTCTGCCGCTGCCTGGTGGCACTGTTGATCGGGGTGTCCTGGGGTGCTGCCCTGTTTGCGCTGGGGGCGAATCTCGCCGATACAAAGGAGCCAGATGCCGCCACAGCCATCCTTTGCTTCATCACAGCGATAGTGGCGGGAGCTGTGGCCTTTCCCAGCGCACCGGCACTGTTCGCGGTCGGGGCCGGAATTCTGCTTCCTTTTCTACCACTGGCCTTAATCTCTCCGGTGAAGAGTCTGCTGCCCTGCATCTGTGCCGCACTGTTCCTGGCAGCGGGAACGACCATGCTCATCCGCTACAGACGGTGGAGTCCGGGTACCACCGGCGAACCGACCACAGGGCAGCGTCTGTGCTCGGCAGTATTCGGCGTCGTAGCTGGCCTAGTGCTCTATTGGTTCTTGTTGATGCGAGGCACTGGCCTCGAGAATACGCATGCGTTGGCTAGCTCGCGCGGAGGTATCGGTTTGTATTCCCTGCAAGACGCCATCGCGGTCGGCCTTTTCGCAGTGGGGGTGACGATGTTGGCGTTCTGCGTGACCGCGATGTCCAGCACCCTGGGGGTCATCATTATGGCGCTGACCTGTCTGATAGCAGCAATGGTCTCGAAACCCGTTGGGCATAATTACGTTGGCGCGCTAGTGATTGGGGCGGCGGCTCTGGCCGCATCAATATCCCTCCACTCATCGGACTCGCTGGAGCCCCCAACTATCACGGTTCAGGCGACTTGAGACTGAAGCCCTACCGAGGTCGCGCTTTGGCGGTTGTGCGGGCTCCCTGCGCGATCTCGTCGACGGCCAGCGGGGGCAGGTCCGTCGGCATGTCCCGTCGCTCCAAGGCTTTGGTGATGAGGAAGTCCGCGACCTTGGGGTTGGTGGGAAGGAGCGGGCCGTGCAGGTAGGTTCCGATGACGTTGTGGTAGCGCAGCCCCTCCTGGTGGTCTTCCCCGTTGTTGCCCGCGCCACGGGTCACCTCACCGAGGGGACGCTGTCCCGCATCGAGGTAGGTGCGTCCCGAGTGGTTCTCGTAGCCGACGATCTCCCCGAACTCGGGGCTGTTCAGTGTCACGTTGCCGATGAGGCGGTCCGCGGTCGCCTTGGTGTCCAGCTGCAGGATGCCTGCTCCCTTGATGACCTCGCCATCATCTGTCACGAATGTGCGTCCCAGCAGCTGGTACATGCCGCAGATCAGCAGCATGGGCGCACCGTCCTCGATGAGGTGGCGAAGCTGATCCGAGTGCCGGGCGAGGTCCTCCTGGATCTTGTCCTGGCCTGCGTCCTGGCCCCCACCGCCGAGGAAGATGTCTCCGGAGGCGAGATCGGTTCCGTCGCCCGGGTTGTGGTCGACGATCTCGGCCTCAATCCCCCGCCAGGTCAGGCGCTGGCAGAGGACATGCGCATTGCCCCAGTCACCGTAGAGGTTCATATCACGTGGATACAGCTGAATGATGCGGATCATGCCGCCTCCTCCCCGAGGGCCAGGCCCGACATCATCCGGCGGAGCGCGGTCATGGCGGTGTAGGTGGTGTATATGCGCTTCGGCTTGCCGGGGTTGAGGGCCGCGAAGCGGTCGAGGGCGCGCTGCAGGTCTGGTTCGATGACGTCGACCGACAGGTCGTCGTAGGCCAGGCGCAGCGCCATGCCGTGGGCGCGGGTTCCGGTGACCATGGCGACGGAGTCGAGGGGTGTGAAGTCGACGTCCCACAGCCAGCTGATGTCGCGGCCGTCGGCATAGTTGTCGTTGATGGCGATCATGTTGTCGGCCTTGCCGTCGGCGAAGGACAGCAGGGACAGGCGGAAGCCGCTGGGGTTCTTCACCAGCACCAGCTCAATGGGCACCCCTTTGTAGGTGATGGTCTCGCCGCGACCGAAGGCCGGCCGCACCGCGGAGAGGGCCGTCAGCAGCTGTTCGGTCGGCACCCTGTCCCCGACGATCTGCCGCACCAGGGTCAGCCCTGCAGCAGCGTTCAGCAGGTTGTAGACACCGCCGAGGCTCATCTGGACGGTGTGCTCCCGGCCATCGATCTCATAGGTTGCGGTGCGGCCGTCGATGGCCTTGAGCAGGACGTCGGCATGGACCTCGTCGTTGGCGTGGGCCTCACCGCCTCTGAGGGTGTCATCGGTGGGCATGAGAGCCAGCAGTTCGTCGGTGGTGCCGAAGTAGACGGGCTGTGCCTTGGTGCGCTGGTTGATGCGGAAGACGCGGTGGTCGTCGCGGTTGAGGATGACCTTCTCCGTGGCGGCCTCGGCGTTCTTGGCCAGCATCTCAGCGGCGGTGTCGATCTCGCCGAAGCGGTCGAGCTGGTCTCGCATGACGTTGAGGAACAGGCTCATGCGGGGTTTGACCTGCTTGACGAAGTGCACCGCCCAAGCCTCGTCGAGCTCTAAGACGGCGATGTCGGCATTGAGTCTTCCCCGCCAGTCGACTCTGGGAAGCAGCTCTGAGATCACACCACGCGAGAAGTTGGAGCCGGTGCGGTTGGTGAAGACCTTGTAGCCGGCGGACTCCAGCAGCTCTGTGACGAGTTTCGTGGTGGTGGTCTTGCCGTTGGTCCCGGAGATCAGGATGACCCCCTCGGGAAGGGTGCTGAGCGTGCGTTGCAGGTAGCCGCGGTCGATCCTCTCCACCATCAGCCCGGGGAGCGCAGAGCCGCTGCCCCTGAGTTGCGCCACTTTCTTGATGAGCTTCCCGAAGATGGTGCTGATGGCGTGACGAAACATGGCGGCATCCTACCCCGCACTTTCACCCCACGGCGAGGAAGCATGCTCTGCCCCCACGCTGGCCCGTCACCCCTGGAGGCCAGAGGCGACGAGCCAGTCAAGCGGTGTCTGATCAGACCTTGCCCGCATTCAGGGCCTGCTGCAGCGCCTTGATGGTGGCGGAGCCTCCCAGGAGCACTCCGTTCTGGGGCTGGGCGTAATGCCCCTGGAGGGCCTTGATCGTGCTGGGGCCGATCAGGCCGTCAATGTCAGCACCGACCTTGCCTTGGAGGGCACGCAGCACCTCGGATCCCTTCGCGGAGGCTTCATCCACCCACTCCCAGCCGCTGACCAATCCCGGATTCTGGGCCTTCCAGCTGGCCACCTGACCTGAGACCACACCGTCAGCCGGGGTGCCCAGAACCTGCTGGAGCTTCAGGGTGGTGGCGCTCCCCCAGTAACCATCGACCTCCAAGGTCTGTTGGGGGTCCGCCGGGGGCGGAACCGGCGCGGCACCAGGCGGTGTTGGGATGTCGGTCTTGGAACCAGCCGCCAGCGCTTTGAACTCGGGAATGAGGCTCATATAAGCGCCTGGGCATCCGGTGGCTGAGAACTGCTGGTGCGGCCCCAGCCACAGGGGACCAAAGTGCTGCCGTAGGCTGGTGATCAGCTTCCTGACCCGCTCCACCGTCTTGTCATCCATCTCTGGTCGACATTCGATCCCGACGCTCTGGGCGTTGATGGGGTAGTTGCCGGCATGGTAGGCGGTGTCGGCCAGACTCACGATCTGGGTGGTGCGTTCCTGACTGACCACGTAGTGTGCCGACACCATTGCCACGTTGGGACCGGCCAGATAGTTGACGATGCCCTGATGCGTCGCACCGCTGGGCTCACCCCACCAGTGGATGACGATTCCGGTCACCGTTGTGGCCTGTCCTGAGAGGAAATGCCGCCCGGCATCGTAGTTCACCGCCTGGACGAAGTCGTCGGCAAACTCTGCGGCATGCGCCGGGCTGGCGGCGTTCCCCAGAACGAATCCGCTCAGCCCCACGGCTGGCGCTGCGCGCAGAAGCGCGCGTCGTGATAAATCATTTCCAGTATTGGTTCTTAATATCATGATGCTACTCCCTTCGCCCTGCCACTAGGGCAGCAGGTATATAGCTGTGGGATCTGAGGCATGCCCCAGATCCCACAGCCCCTGACGACGATGCAAAATTCAACCCTCGACGGAATCAGAACTGTCCTGCATAGACTCGCCGCTGGAGTTCCTGCACACAGGCCGACGGGGCGGAGAAGCATCCGTCGGCTGAGGTCCCAAGGTAGGTCTGCAGCGCAGTGATGGTGCCTGGTCCGATCAGGCCATCAGCAGCCACCCCGAGTCGTTCCTGCATGGCGCGGATCACGGTGGAGCCGGTGGGCGCAGAAACCCATTCCCACCCACTGCCGAGGCCGGGATTCTGAGCCTTCCAGTGGACGTCCTGGCTGGAGACAACCCCATCCTGGGGCGTACCCAGCACGGCCTGCAGATGCCTGGTGGTGTCAGAGCCCCAGTATCCATCGGCAGGATCGCCCGGATCCGCCGGCGGGGGTGCAGGGGAGTCGCCATAGGTGACTCCTGGGAACAGGCCACCGGCAGTCCAGCCCATACCCGCGGCAGAGAAGATTCCCGTGCCCTGGGATGGGCTGCGAGCCTCAATAGTGGTTCCATCCCCACGCGAAATGGCGACGTGGCCGTCGTAATGCAGAAGTGCTCCCCTGGTGCCCAGAGCATCGTCGACGGAGATTCCCAGGCCCGCGTCAATGCACGTCTGGATCTGAGCTCCAGAATAGTGCGGTATGGAGATCCCATGCTGCGCCAGGGACCAGCAGATAAGACCTGAGCAGTCGAAGGCGTCAGGGCCTTCAGCTCCCCAGACGTAGGGGCATCCCGCCCTGCTCTCAGCCGTAGCCACGAAATCATTGGAAGACACGGCAGAGGCTGGGGTTGCACCAATCAGATTGAGAGCCCCCATCAATCCCATGGCAGGCAAGCCGAGTGCAGTTGTAGTAAGCAGGCTCCTACGCGAGAATCGCCTAGATTGCGTGATCAACATCGATATACTCTCTTTCTGGATACACCTCTGGCAAGGCTGATAATGCCAGAGACTTTTGCGATATAAGGCAAAGAAATTTGCCTCACACTACTCCCAGCGTCCCCCTTGACCGCGGGGCTCGCACAACAGGCCTACACGAGGGGCTTATAAAACATTTACCGAAGTATGCACCCTATAAGCGCACCCTTCATCCCACTCTCAGAAGTACGAGTCAATTTATTGTTATATTCGCTGTTCACATACTTGGAGGTTTATTCACAGCTGCTAGCAACTGGGACCCAGCAAGGGGTTTCGCTGCTGCACCACTCCACAAATACGCCTCTTGAATGAAAATTTCTTGGAAACTACCAAGAAATCGCTCAGCGCTCCAGCATCAGTTTGAAGCACTTGAAACGGCAGCACGGCCGCAATGATCATCAACCATGCTATTCATCGCACACTGTCTCGCCACACTCCTTTCAACCATCAGGGAAATTCACTTCTCAACCTCGATCCCTGCGATCGAGTCCATGGACCCCGACACTAAACCATGGAGAACGATGACACAAGCCAAAAGTGAAGATTCTCAATAATTCCTTTGCAAAAGCAAACTGCGAGGTTATCAGGCTAGCACCCTCAGAACAACCAGCCCTTTTGAATAAACTCCCCCCACACCAATAAGCCATCTCAACGGTATGTTGCACCCATCTATTGATGTCAACTTTCGCGAACGCAGCAGGCATCACCCCACAGGATTCATCCCACCCTTGAAGACAGCGCCACCGCGAGAGCCCCACCCGCAGCACGCCCACGTCAGAGCGCACCATCCAGCAACACTGCATGAGCGCAGCCGACAAGGCGCAACGACAGCACCCCAGGGCCACCGGAGCCAGCCACGAGAAGAGCACAAGAAGAGGCAGCCCTGTCAGTCACCACCACGCAAAGTTGCCACCCGGAAGCACGCTCCAGCCCACACACGGTTTCCACCTA
>CAKZJI010000350.1 GCA_936941515.1 uncultured Propionibacteriaceae bacterium | reverse complement strand
GACTCACCGACGATCTTGCCGGCGAGTGTGGTGGCGAGACCACCGATCTCACCGCGCAGCTCCGTCATCAGCTGCGCACGCTCAGCCTCCAGCTGGGCACGTCCCGCCGCAAGAATCCGATCAGATTCCCTGGAGGCCCTCTCTCGTGCCTCAGCAAGCAGCTGGGCTCCGGCTGTCTTGGCTTCCTCACGGATGCGGGCGGCCTCCTCGCGTGCGGAGTTCAGCTGGTCGTTGTATTCAGCCAAGGCCTCCTCCGCCTTGGCCTCAGCCTGCTCGGCTCGGCGGATGCCGCCCTCGATTCGCTGGTAGCGCTCATCGTAGAGCTTCTCGAAGGCAGGAACGACGACCTTCCACATGACGAGGAACACCAGCAGCATCAAGATAATGCCGACGACGACCTCAGAAAGGTGATGGGGCAGAAGGGGTCCGAGATCAATCCCAGACTCAAGCAACGCCCCAGGTACGGGGACCACGCTGATCCTTACTTCAGGACGAAGGCGAGAGCGATGGCGATGATGGCGAGCGCCTCAACCACGGCAAAGCCGATGAAGGCGGTGCTCATCATGGCACCCCGGGCCTCAGGCTGGCGGGCGGTGCCGTTGATGACGGACGCAAAGATCCAGGCGACGCCCAGGGCCGGGGCGATCGTGGCGATCGCATATCCGATCATGTTGAGCGAGCCGTTGATTTCCAGGAGAGTCTGCATGGTTTTCCTTTCGGATGGCTCCTCACCGGGATTGGTGATGGAGTCGGATTTTTCGAATCAGTGGGCCTCGGAGACGGAGGTCGACACGTACTGGGCGGTCAGGACAGTGAAAATATAGGCCTGCAATGCGCCGATGAACAGCTCCAGGAACAGGATCGCGAAACTGAACAGCACCGACAGGGCACCGGAGACGTTGTACATGAGGTTGTTCTGGAAGGTCAACAGGAAGGAGCCTCCGACCACGAACACCAGAACCACCAAGTGCCCGGCGAACATGTTGGCGAACAGACGCAGGGCGAGCGTGACTGGGCGGGTGACGAACGTCGCGAGAAACTCCAGCGGGATGATCAACCACAGGAGATACCACCGAACGCCCTCGGGGATGAGCGCTTTCTTGAGAAACCCGATGCCGAATTTGCGGAATCCCGCACCGACGTAGACACACCACGACAGGAAAGCCAGGCCGTAGGCGAATCCGACGTTGCTGAAAGTCGGGAGCATGAACACGAAGGTCTCGCCGAACCAGTTGTTGACCAGCAGGAAGGAGAACAGGCCGAGCAAGTAGGGCAGGAAACGCCTGTAGTCGTGGTGGAGGATGTCGCGTGCGATGCCGTTGCGGACGAATTCGTAGAGGTATTCGGCGAGGAACTGCCGTTTTGAGGGCAGCACCCTGAGGCGACGCGAGGCCAGCCACCAGAGCAGCACCACCAGCAGAGCAGCTATGAGCGCCTGCCAGAAGGGCTTGTTCATCCAGGTGGGGGTACCGGGGATGACGGGAGTGTCAAAGATGAAGTCTTTGACGCTCGGCGGCGTGTACCCACCGTCACCGCCCTCCAGCGGAAGAAGCCAAGGATTCATGTACCGCTCCCATATCGCTTGATGATCATGTAGACGCTGGCAACCAGCCCGAGGATGAGCCCCAACGGCAACAGCCATGAGGTTTTCCAGAGATGATCTCCGAGCCAGCCGAGCCCTCCGTAGAACAGCAGACCCGCCAAGATGTAGCTGAGCACCACCATCCCGTCCTCGGCACCGCCTCGTTGCGAGGTCTGCTCCTCAGATCGTGGTTTCCTGCCCATGTTGGGGGTGAGCCTACCCGAAAACCTTCGGACCTTCACACCACGGCTGGACCCGCCACTCAGGCGTCGTGGATATCGTAGATGGGAACGCGCTGACGCCGGGCGACGAGCACCACTCCCGTGGTCCAGGCCAGGACCGTGACCACCACGGTGAGCGCGAGCCAGCGCTCATCCGTCGCCGGTCCAAGTCTCGGGTGTCCTGTCACATACCAGAGCCCTGCACCGATCCCGACGACGCGAATCGCATAGGAGGCGAGCACGATCCCAAGCCCCTGAACGGGGGGAAGCTCACACGCCACCACCTCAATCGCCTGTCCCACTGAGAAAAACAGAAGCACCGCGGCAAAGCCGATCGCCGCCCCGACCAGCGCAGCACGTGACCCCGTGGCCAACGCCAGGGAGCAGACCCCCAACCCCACAGCATGGCCGGCGATCACCCCTCCGACCATCATCTGCCTGGCGCGTCGGGTGGCTCCCGTGATGCGACGTTCAGCCACCTGTCGTTCCTTTGGAACGGCGTCCTGGTGGAAGGAGAGTCACGATGGCCAGCGCCACTGTGCAGATGGCCAGGGTCCACCACGTGGCAGAATGGTTCAGCAGCAGGACGCACACCAGGCCACCTGCCACGATTGCGCTCCAGGAGCACAGAATCAACACCGCTGCACGTTGGGAATGGCCTCGCGCGATCATCCGGTGATGCAGGTGCTGCTTGTCAGCCACAAACGGATGCTGCCCCCTGGCAGTCCGGCGGGCATAGGCCAGCGCAAGATCCATCAGCGGCAGCGCCAGGGTCACCAAGGGCAGCAGAATCGGCAGAAGGGCGGGCAGAACATCATCATGATCGCGGCTGAGGGCGCTCGGATCGACCTGCCCGGTGAAGGAGATGGCGCTCATCGCCATGAGGAAACCCAGGAGCATCGCGCCGGCATCACCCATGAACATCCGCGCCGGCTGGAAGTTGTGGGCGAGGAATCCCAGACAAATGCCCACGGTGGCGACCGTGATGAGACTGGCTGTGGTCGCCCTCACGAGGTTCTGCTCGTAGGCGAGCACGTAGGAGTAGGCGAAGAAGGCTCCCGCACCAATCGCAACCACTCCCGCCGCAAGGCCGTCAAGGCCATCAACGAAATTCACGGCGTTGGCGCAGACCGCGATGAACAACACCGTGATGAGGATGCTAGAGGCGTCATCAATGGTCACGACGGCATTCGGCAGAGGAATCCAGTAGATCCTCACGCCGCCCAGCACAGCAGCCCCAGCGGCGAGGACCTGACCGCCGAACTTGACCAGTGCGTTCAGCTCGAACATGTCATCCAACAGTCCGACCAGGCAGATCAGGCCACTGGCTGCCAAAACCGCCAGTGCGTCATGACCCACAGTGGCGAACCGTGACAGGAACGGCATCTGAATTGCCAGGATGAGGCTGACAGCCAAACCGCCCAGCATCGCCAGCCCACCGAAATATGGTTTCGGGATCGTATGCATATCCCGGTTTCGCACCCTCGCCAGCACACCCCAGCGAATAGCGAGCTGCCTGCAGAGTCCGGCCAGCAGATAGGTTGTGGCGGCAGCCACCAAAAGAACCAGAAGGTACTCGCGCATCAGTCAGCCTGCAGTTCAGGCACCACCTCGCGGAGCGCCTCGACGCTGATGGCTCCGCGACGAAGCACACGACCATGATCGTCAACACTGAAGTCGACGATCGTCGAAGGCTCCTCACCTCGTGCAGGGCCGCCGTCAAGATAGATGGCAACGCTATCCCCCAGCATCTCCTCGGCCCGCTCCACCGTGGTGGCAGCCGGCTCGCCCGAGATGTTGGCTGAGCTGACTGCGAGCGGGCCCGTGCGGCGCAGCAGGGAACGCGCCTGGTCGAGGTCGGGGACCCGGATCGCGACAGTGCCCCTGGTATCACCGAGATCTAGTGGAAGCGACCTCTGAGCGTTCAGGATGATCGTCAGCGCTCCCGGCCAGAAACGGTCCACCAGGTCGCGTGCGGCATCTGGTATGGCATCCACCAACGCCGGAAGCATGGAGCTCTCGGCAATCAGCACCGGTGGCGGCATGTCACGACCCCGCTGCTTGGCCGCCAGCAGTCTTTCGACAGCCTCGCGGTTGAAGGCAGCCGCGCCGACACCGTACACGGTGTCGGTTGGGAAGACGATGCATCTCCCCTCCGCCACCACCTCCCGCGCTGCTTCCAAAGCGCCATCGAGGCCTGTTTCCAGGGACAACGTCCTAGACCCGGTTTCGTTCACTCGCCAATCCTGCCACGTCGGGCCACGAGATGCCTGGGGCGTCCTGCCAGATCGCATACCCGGCGAACGATCTCGAAGTCCTCGGAGAAGATGGCGGCAACCTGATCCGGGTGGGTTTCGTCATGTTCCAAGGCGATCACGCCTCCCGGCCGCAGGAGACGGAAGGCAACCTGATGCACCACCCGGATCGCGTCCAGCCCATCCGGACCGCTGAAAACGGCCTCCCCCGGGTCATGGGAGATCTCCGGCGGCAGCTGATGGCGCAGCCTTTCGGGGACGTAGGGCGGGTTGGCGACCACGACGTCAACGATGCCATCAAGGTCGTGAAGGGAATCCGCCATGTCCTCAAGCCGCGCATCCACACCGAGGCCCTCCAGGTTCCTCAGCAGCCAGGGCCAGGCAGCCTCAGAGCGCTCGACGGCGTGAAGCATCAGGTTGCCCCGCTCCGTCGCCAGACTCCGCGTTATGGCGCCCGAGCCCGCGCACAGTTCAACGACTCGCCTCTTTCCGGAGGGCATGGCGCTGAGCTCGGTCAGCACCTCATCCACCAGCAGCTCGGTCTCAGGACGCGGTATGAAGACGCCGGGGCCGACAGCCAGAGTCTCATACCGAAAAGGGGCGCGACCGGTGATGTGCTGAACTGGCTCACCGCTTTCTCTCCTGACGGTCAGCTGCTCGACGAGTACCTCCTCGGAGGGCGTCGTCTCCCGAAGCACCAGGGCTGCAGAATCACAGTCCAGGGCGTGGCTCACCAGCCAGCGGGCATCGGCGGAGGGGCTTGCGACACCGGCTGCCGCCAGGCGATCAACGACTTCAAGGACTAGATCCCAGGCTCTCACTTCCCGGCCCCGGCCAGGCGCTCAGCCAGATCAGCCTCAGCCAGCGCATCCAGCACGGGAGTGAGGGCACCCGCGAGCACAAGATCCAGATTGTGGGATTTGAACCCGATGCGGTGGTCGGCGAACCGGTTCTCAGGAAAGTTGTACGTCCGGACCCTCTCTGAGCGGTCCACGGTCCTGACCTGGGACTTCCGGGCTGCGGATGCGGCCTCAGCCGCCTCGGCCTCGCGGATGGCGGCGAGCCTGGCCCGCAGAAGCCGCATCGCCTGCTCCCGATTCTGCAGCTGGGAGCGTTCATTCTGACAGCTGACGACGACCCCCGTTGGCAGGTGCGTTATTCGCACCGCGGAATCTGTGGTGTTGACTCCCTGCCCTCCGGGTCCAGAGGACCGGAAGACATCGACCCGAAGGTCGGACTCATTGATCTCCAGTTCCTCGGCCTCAACGTCCGGGGAGACCAGCACCCCGGCCGCGGAGGTGTGGATGCGACCCTGGGTCTCGGTGACCGGAACCCGCTGCACTCGGTGAACCCCGCCCTCGAACTTGAGACGGCCATAGGGACCAGTGCCGTCGATGCTGTTCCCCTTCACAGCGACGGTGACCGATTTGAAGCCGCCGAGATCGGTGGCCTGGGAGTCCACGATCTCAAGCTGCCAGCCCACCTGCTCTGCGTATCGCTGGTACATCCTCAACAGGTCACCGGCAAACAGCGCGGACTCCTCCCCGCCCTCTCCAGACTTGATCTCCAGGATGGCATCCGCATCGTCGTTGGGGTCCCGCGGCGCCAGCAGGCGGGTCAGGCGTGCCGTCACCTCGGCGAGTCTTTCTCCCAGCGTCGCAGCCTCCTGCGCAAAGGAGTCATCAAGTTCCGCGAGTTCGAGCGCCGCCTCCCGGTCGGCTGTGAGCTCCCGGTGGGCTGCCAAAGACTCGACGATGGGACGCAGTGCCGCATAACGCCGACCGACCCGGCGCATCAGCGCCGGGTCGGAATGCGTCGCTGGATCCGCCAACTGAGCCTCCAATTGGCCGAACTCAGCAACCAAGGGCTCTGCGGATTCGAACAATGGCCTCTCCTATCCGCATGCGCTGACTGGGATGGCGAGTCCCTGTTCTGTGATCACTTCTTCTTTTTGGCGTACATGCGCTCGAAGCGGGCGACACGGCCACCGGTGTCGAGGATCTTCTGCTTGCCGGTGTAGAAGGGGTGGCATTCAGCGCAGACATCGGCGCTGAGCGTCCCTGACTTGGCAGTGCTGCGAGTGGTGAAGGTGTTCCCACAGGTGCAGTGCACCTGGGTGTCGACGTATTCGGGGTGGATGCCCTGCTTCATGATGTTCTCCTTGGAATGTGTCGTCTCCGGGTCGCCCGAGTGATCCACTCAGTAAGGCGTGAACCGGCACGGCTAGCAATTGTGCCAGCCGACCGACTGGATTCAAAACGTCTTCGCCGGTTCCCCTCACCCTTCCTGCGCGGGCGTGGTCTTGAGGACGCTCAGCAGGAACTCATGGTTGTTCTGAGTTTTGCGCATCCGGGCCAGGAGGGTCTCAAGGGCCGCCTGGTCATCAAGGCCGGAGAGTGCCCGTCGCAGCTTCCAGATGATGTTGAGTTCGTCGCGCCCCAGCAGCAGATCCTCGCGACGGGTGCCAGAGGCGTCGACGTCGATGGCCGGGAAAATCCGCTTGTCAGCAAGCTGACGAGCCAGGCGAAGCTCCATGTTGCCGGTGCCCTTGAATTCCTCAAAGATGACTTCATCCATGCGGGAGCCGGTCTCGATCAGTGCTGTAGCCAGGATCGTCAAGGAGCCGCCGTTCTCGATGTTGCGAGCCGCCCCGAAGAATTTCTTGGGAGGGTAGAGCGCTGCCGAGTCGACACCGCCAGAGAGAATGCGACCCGACGCGGGGGCGGCGAGGTTGTAGGCCCGACCGAGCCTGGTGATCCCGTCGAGCAGCACGACCACGTCATGTCCCAGCTCGACAAGTCGCTTGGCCCGCTCAATGGCAAGTTCCGCGACCACAGTGTGGTCCTCAGCCGGACGGTCAAAGGTGGAGGCGATAACTTCACCGGAGACCGTACGCTGGAAGTCGGTGACCTCCTCGGGACGTTCATCGACGAGCACCACCATGAGGTGGACCTCGGGATTGTTCGCAGCGATGGCATTCGCGATGGCCTGCATGACCATGGTCTTCCCGGCCTTCGGCGGCGAGACGATCAGGCCACGCTGCCCCTTGCCTATGGGGGCGACCAGGTCGATGACCCTTCCCGTGAGCTGTGTGTTGACGGTCTCCAAGCGGAGTTTCTCCTGCGGGTAGAGCGGGGTGAGCTTGGCGAACTCGGAACGCTGCCTGGCCCTCTCCGGGTCATCTCCGTTGATGGAGTCGATGCGGACGAGGGGGTTGTACTTTTCCTTGCGCTCACCCTCCCGCGGGGTGCGGATGGCGCCCACGATCACGTCTCCCCTGCGGAGCCCGAACCGTCGCACCATGCCCATTGGAAGATAGGCGTCATTTGGTCCGGGAAGATAGCCGGTGGTGCGCACGAAGGCGTAGTTGTCGAGGATGTCGACGATGCCTGAGACCGCCGCCAGGACATCGTCATCGGCGACAGTGGGCTCGCTCTCGAACCGATCCATCCCGGAGGAGCCCCGGCCCCTCCGGTTCTGACGGTCACGATTGCGTCGGCGGCGACCACGGCGCCCACTCTCGTTGTCATCCTCGAACCGGCCTGCCCCCGAACTTGCGGGCGCAAGAACTGGGGGTGTCGCGCCACTGGGTTGACCCAACGCGGCAGCAAGCCGCTCCCCCACCTCCTCATTGGTGGCTTCCTGGGCGGCGCGATCACGTTCCTTGTTGCGTTCGCGGCGACGCCGGTTCCGGCTGATGCCCTCACCCTCACCGCGCGGCTGGGCAGCGGACGGATTCTGCTCCTGCCTCGCCACCACCACGCTGGGGCTCTCAGTCTTCACTGGTTCTGGCTTCACCGGTTCTGGGGCTGGAGCCTCCCCCACGGGAAGCTGGGGTTCAACCTCCAGGCGACGAGGCGCACGCGCCCGGTGGGACGAGGGATCGGTCTTCTGAAGATGAGGCGCGCCTCCTGAGATGGCGGCGATGAGTTCACCCTTGCGCATCGTCGAGGTGCCCTTGATGCCCATCCCTGCGGCCATCTTCTTCAGCTCAGGGAGCTTGAGGTCCGCCAGAGAGTTGGAACCGGAATCGGTCACGGTGTGCCTTTCCTTGATCAGGAAACCGGCGAGAGAGAACTACAGCCGGTGAAGTGTTTCGTCACGGCGCTCAGTACACGGTGGGATGATACTTCCACCGGCGCCAATCGTGACTTATCAAGATCATAGCACGCCATGCGATGTTTGGCACTTTAGGCTCCCTCTTGGACGTCGCCGCTGTTCATACTGGGTACTATCGCGGTTCATAGCAGATCTGCCGCTAGGCGCTGTTTGCCTGGCGGCTCAGGTCAGGCTTCAGCCAATTTCCGCCTGTTGTCGACAGGGTATTGATATGCTTTTGCGGCTTTAAGGCCCGTAGATCGGAAGAG
>CAKZJI010000349.1 GCA_936941515.1 uncultured Propionibacteriaceae bacterium | reverse complement strand
TGAACGCGGCCTCGTTGGCCTCGGCGCCCGAGTTGGCGAGAAACACCCTGCCGCCGCCGGCCGCCGCCGAGAGGCGTTCCGCCAGCCGGATCTGCGGCTCGGAGGCAAAAAGGTTCGAGATGTGTCCCAGCTGCCCTAGCTGCGCAGTGACGGCCCCCACCACAGCGGGGTGAGCGTGCCCGAGTGAGTTGACGGCTATCCCGGCCAACAGGTCGGTGTAGCGCCTGCCGTCGGCATCCCACAGATAAATACCTTCGCCGCGCACGAACACCCGTCTTGGGGTCCCGAAGGCATTCATCATCGCCTCCTGGTAGCGATCAAGCAGCTCAGCCGTCATGGCGTCCCATTCTCCTCGCAGACCATGGTGCCCACCCCCTCGTCGGTGAAGATCTCCAGCAGGAGGCTGTGCGGCACCCTCCCATCGATGATGGTCGCGGACTGCACCCCATCCTCGACCGCCCGAACGCACGCCTCCATCTTCGGCACCATGCCCGAGGTGAGGCCGGGGGTCAGCTCACGGACCTCGGCGGGGGTGATCGTGGTGATGATGCTGCTCTCATCCGGATAGTTCGCGTACAGCCCGGCGACATCCGTCAGCATCACCAGCCGCCTGGCATCCAGGGCCACCGCCAGGGCCGAGGCCGCAGTGTCAGCGTTGACGTTGTAGACCTGACCGTCGGGACCGGGCGCGACGGTGGCGATGACGGGGATCCGTCCCGCTGTGATGAGGTCGAGCAGGGCGGCGGGGTCGACGGAGTCCACGTCACCCACAAGCCCAAGGTCGATCTCCTCGTCATCGACGACCACACCCCGGCGCCTGGCTCGCAGCAGCCCACCGTCCTCCCCCGACATACCGACCGCGAAGGGCGCGTGCGCGTTGATGAGGCCCACGAGCTCACGTCCGACCTGCCCCACCAGCACCATGCGCACCACGTCCATGGCCTCCGACGTTGTCACGCGCAGCCCGCCACGGAATTCGGAGTCGATCTGCAGACGGCTGAGCATCGAGCTGATCTGCGGTCCACCACCATGCACGACCACGGGTTTCAGCCCCACCCTCCGCAGGAACACGATGTCCTGCGCGAAGGCCCGTTTCAGGTCGTCGTCGATCATGGCGTTGCCGCCGTACTTGATGACGACCGTCTCCCCGGCAAACTGGCTCAGCCAGGGCAGGGCCTCGATGAGGGTGTTGGCCTTGGTCAGCAGCTGCTGGTGATCTGGATGAGACAGTCGGCTCATGATGAGTACTCCGCGTTCTCCCTCACGTAGTCGTACGTGAGGTCTGTGGTGAGGATGGTGGCGCTGTGCTCGCCGGCGTGGAGGTCGATCAGGACGTGAACGTCACGTCCCGAGAGGTCAACCAGCTCACGAGGCTCCCCGATCTGGCCGCCCCGGCACACCTGGACCCCGTTGAAGGACACGTCGATCAGGTCCGGCTCGAAAACCGCGTCGGTGACGCCAATGGCGGACAGCACCCGGCCCCAGTTCGGGTCGGAGCCGAAGACCGCGCACTTGACCAGGTTGCTGCGCGCCACCTCGCGCCCAACGGCCTCCGCGTCACGTTCGCTGGCTGCTCCGGTCACCTCGACGGCGATCTCGTGGCGCGCCCCCTCCGCATCTGCGATGAGCTGACGGGCCAGTTCCCCGCAGACCCCGGTCAGGGCAGCGGTGAACTCGTGGGGATCAGGTGCGATGCCGCTGGCCCCCGAGGCGAGCAGCAGGACGGTGTCATTGGTGGACATACACCCATCGGCGTCGGCGCGGTCGAAGCTGACCCGGGTGGCCTGACGCAACGCGAGGTCCAGGGCATCCGCGCCGAGGGCAGCATCGGTGGTGAGCACGACGAGCATCGTCGCCAGTCCGGGAGCGAGCATGCCGGCTCCCTTCGCCATGCCGCCGATGCTCCAGCCTGCCCCGGCGTACTCCGCCTGCTTCGTGACGGTGTCGGTGGTCATGATGGCCTCCGCCGCCAGGGCACCGCCCTCGGGAGTCAGCTCCGCACAGGCGGCCTCAATGCCAGTGGTGACCGCCTCCATCGGCAGCCGGACCCCGATCAGGCCCGTGGAGCAGACCGCCACCTCACCCGCCTCAAGCCCAAGCGCCGCCGCGGTGGTCTCCGCCATGGAGCGGGCATCGTCGTAGCCGGCCTGCCCCGTGCAGGCATTGGCGCCACCGGAGTTCAGGACGACGGCCCTCACCTGCCCGTCGGCGAGCACCTGCCGGGACCATCCCACGGGTGCCGCGAAGACCCGGTTGCGGGTGAAGACGCCCGCGGCGGAGCGACTCGGCCCGAGGTTGCGCACCACGGCGAGGTCTCGCCTCCCAGAGGTCTTGATGCCGGCAGCGACCCCCGTCGCCTCGAATCCCCTGGGTGTGGTCACGCTCACGGCGCCACTCCGATCGTGCTGAGGCCCATGGTCTCCTCCAGACCCAGGGCGAGGTTCATGGACTGGACGGCGCCGCCCGCAGTGCCCTTGGTCAGGTTGTCGATGGCGGCCACGGCGATCAGCTGCCCAGCCGCCTGATCCACCGTGACCTGCAGGGTCACGCGGTTGGAGCCGACGACGCTGGCGGTGACCGGCCATGCACCCTCTGGCAGCAGGTCGACGAACGGCTCATCCTGGTACGCCATCGCGTAGCGCTGCCGGGCCTGCTCTGCGGTGACTCCATCCTTGACGGGGGCCGTGCAGGTGGCGAGGATGCCGCGGGGCATGGGCACCAGCATCGGTGTAAAGCTGACACTCACCGGCTCCCCGGTCAGGGAGCTGAGGTTCTGAAGGATCTCGGGGATGTGCCGGTGCACGCCGCCGACGCCATAGACCGAGGCGCTGCCCATGACCTCGGAGCCGATCAGGTGGGGCTTGGCGGCCTTGCCCGCTCCGGAGGTGCCCGAGGCCGCGACGATGGTGATGGCCGTCGGGTCGACCAGCCCCCACCGCACTGCGGGGTACAGGGCGAGCGTCGCCGCCGTCGGGTAGCAGCCGGGCACGGCGATCCTGCGGGTGCCACGCAGCGCATCACGGCAGCCGGGCAACTCGGGCAGGCCGTAGGGCCAGGTCCCGGCATGCTCCGTGCCATAGAAGCGCCGCCAGGCGGCTGCGTCACGAAGCCGAAAGTCAGCCCCAGCATCAACGACGAGCACGTCTGGCTCAAGCTGCCCAGCGATCCCGGCGCTGGCCCCGTGGGGCAGGGCCAGGAGGACGACGTCATGGCCCGCCAGGTTCTCTGCCGTGGTGGCAATGATCTTGCGGTCCGCCAGGGAAGCCAGGTGGGGCTGATGGTCTCCCAGACACTCCCCCACTGAGGAATTGCCCGTCAGGGCTCCGATCTCCACCCGGGGATGCCGCAACAGCAGTCGCAGCACCTCCCCACCTGCATAGCCCGTGCACCCGGCGACGGCGACCTTGAAACTCACAGTGGGGAATATGCCATCCTTCGAATAAATATTCAACTCGTGGTGGTGGCGAACGTGGTCTCGGTCGACTGGTCTGGTCACAGCGGGATAGTCTCAATCCGCTACCGAATACTTGGAGGAGAGAACACCGATGAGTGAGCCGTCGTACCGGTACACCGCAGGCATGGCCGGCGAGATCGAGGCCCGCTGGCAGGACCGCTGGGAGGCTGAGGGCACGTTCCACGCGCCAAATCCCGCCGGGGTCTGGGCAGAGCCGGAGAAAGCCGAGTCCCGGGGCGAGAAACTCTTCATTCTGGACATGTTCCCCTACCCGAGCGGTGCGGGTCTGCACGTCGGCCACCCACTGGGATACATCGCCACCGACACCTTCGCGCGCTTCAACCGGATGAAGGGCCGCAATGTGCTGCACACACTGGGATACGACGCCTTCGGTCTGCCCGCCGAGCAGTATGCGGTGCAGACGGGGCAGCATCCCAGGACCACCACCGAGCAGAACATCGCCATCATGCGCCGCCAGCTGCGACGCCTGGGGCTGGCCCACGACACCCGGCGCAGCGTGGCCACCACCGATGTCGATTTCTACCGCTGGACGCAGTGGATATTCCTGCAGATCTTCAATGCCTGGTTCGACGAGGAGGCAGGCAGGGCCCGGCACATCGACGAGCTGGCCGAGGAGTTCGCCAATGGGACCCGTGCCACACCCTCAGGTGAGGCCTGGAGTGAACTGTCCGAGGTGGAGCAGCGCCGGATCATCGACTCGCACCGCCTGGCGTACCTGTCCGACGCCCCCGTGAACTGGTGTCCGGGACTGGGCACCGTACTGGCGAATGAGGAGGTCACCAACGAGGGACGCTCCGAGATCGGAAACTTCCCGGTCTTCAAGCGCAGCATGAGCCAGTGGATGCTGCGGATCACCGCCTACGCCGAACGCCTGCTTGCGGACCTCGACACACTGGATTGGCCCGACAAGGTCAAGGCGATGCAGCGCAACTGGATCGGGCGTTCCGAGGGCGCCAGGGTCTTCTTCACAGAGGCCACCAGCGGCGAGCGGATCGAGGTGTTCACCACCCGCCCCGACACCCTGTTCGGCGCCACCTTCATGGTGCTAGCCCCCGAACACCATCTGGCCGACGACGTCGCCTCCGAATGGCCCCAGGGCACTGACCCGGCATGGACCGGGGGGTATGCCTCCCCAGCCGAGGGAGTCGCCGCATACCGAGCCGAGGTGGAACGCAAGACCGACGCCGATCGCCGCATCGAGGACAAGGAGAAGACAGGCCTGTTCACCGGGCTATTCGCCGTCAATCCCGTTGACGGCCGGCGACTCCCAATCTTCATCGCCGACTACGTGACCATGGGCTACGGCACAGGTGCGGTCATGGCGGTGCCTGCGGGCGACCAGCGCGACTGGGACTTCGCGAAGGCCTTCAACCTGCCGGTCATCGACACTGTGGCGCCCGGGCCGGAGCATGACGGCACCTCGGCCTGGACGGGCGATGGCGAGGTCATCAACTCCGCCAACTCCGAGATCTCACTCAACGGCATGGACGTCGCAGAGGCGAAGGCCGCCATCACGAGGTGGCTGGAGGCCAGGGGACTGGGTGAGGCCACCGTCACCTACAAGCTTCGTGACTGGCTGTTCAGCCGCCAGCGCTATTGGGGCGAGCCCTTCCCGATCGTCTACGACGACCAGGGGCTGCCCATCACGCTGCCCGAGTCGATGTTGCCCGTGGAGCTGCCGGAGATCACCGACTACTCCCCCAAGGCGCTGGATCCGGAGGATCGGGACTCCGACCCAGTACCTCCCTTGGCCCGCGCCGCAGGGTGGGCGACCGTCGAGCTGGACCTAGGCGACGGATTGAGGACCTACCGGCGTGAGCTGAACGTGATGCCGCAGTGGGCAGGCTCCTGCTGGTATGAGATGCGCTACCTGGATCCCGAGAATCGCGACCGCTTCGTCGACGAGAACGTGGAGCGCTACTGGATGGGGCCGCGTGACGAGGGTGATGTCGGTGGCGTCGACCTGTATGTCGGTGGCGTCGAACATGCCGTGCTGCACTTGCTGTACGCCCGTTTCTGGCACAAGGTGCTGTTCGATCTGGGGCACGTCTCCTCCGCTGAGCCGTTCCGCCGGCTCTTCAACCAGG
>CAKZJI010000348.1 GCA_936941515.1 uncultured Propionibacteriaceae bacterium | reverse complement strand
TTCTACAGAAACACATTCTGACTAAGCCTCCATCTCAGCCTGCGAAGACAACCTGTTCGTGCACGTTGAACCGCACTGAGGCGCTACCGGCAGGGTCCAACTCCGCGACCACGTCTGGACCCTCACCGTCATTGTCAAACTCAAAGTAATCAGCGGCTTCACCATTCGTCATCATCACCGGCTTCTTTCATGGCATGGCTACTCGGCTCCGGAAAAGCGCCAAGGTGGCGCGACTGATCATGGCGTAGTGGGCTGGGCTCGTTCCCAGTCGGCGACCAGTCCTGGGACGACGGTGAACAGCGGATAGAGCGCATGAGCGATGCGAGTGGCGGGAACGCCTAGTGCGGATCTGGTTGCTGCACCCGCAGTACCTCGACCGACAGGGGCTCATCGTCTGCTGGCGGGGGACGCTGCTAGCGGGCCTGACCCGCGGATACACCCGGCATCCCCAGCTCGACCGGTTCCGCGCCCTCACCGATCCCCTGGCCGGGATCGGCGCCTACCTTGAGGGACTCGCGAATGAAGCCACGCATCAAGACTACCGCTTCGACAGGACCCGCATCACCACCCCCGGCCCGGCGGCACTCACCGTCACTAGCGGGCAACTCGACATGGTGGCCGCACGTCTGCTCACCAAACTCGAACAACGCTCTCCCAGCTGCTGGCAGCCCTATCGCACGCCGACAACGCCATGGTGAAGTTCACCGTCCAACAGCTTCTGTCATCGGAGCCGACGCCCAAGCAGCTAACCGGCCTAGCGCTGGTCGTGCTGCCCCGGAAGGAGAAGGGATCACGACGCGCCGTCCTTGAAAGCCCTGGCCAGGCTCGGCGCACCCTCGGCCGCGCTGCTGACGAGCGTCGAGGCGCTGAGCGACCGCTCCGACTCCGTCACCGCCGACCTGGCCAGGTCGCTGCTGAGGCACTGGAAGGGTTAGCCCCCAGGGTGACGAGGATTCAGCCCGCCATCACCTCACCAGGCGGGAACTACTGCGACTTTGAGGCCATGCCGCTGTCTCACCGCCGCCATCGCCTCCTCCAGCTCGCTCAAAGAGAACTGGCAGGTGACAATGCCGCCGACGTCCAGGGCTCCACTCGACAGCAGGGCGACGGCCCGTGCCACATCGGCACGCCGCGCATTGGATCCGCCTGAGACCAGGAGTTCCCGGTAGTGGATCAGGTTGGGATCCAGGCTGGCCGTCGTCCCCTTCGGGAAACCCGCAAAGTAGTTGACCCTGCCCCCGATGGCCGCCAGTTCCAGGGCCTGGTGCACCAGGCTGGGGTCGCCGACGGCGACGATGACCACGTCGGCGCCACGGCCTCCGGTGCGGGCCATGACCTGACGGGTCAGTGCCTCACCCGTCAGGTCGAAAGCCTCATCCGCCCCCAGCTCCAGGGCCGCGTCAAGACGTCCCGGGCGTCCCGAGGCGAGGACTCTCTCCGCTCCTGCGAGTTTCGCCAGCGCAATGTGCAGCAGGCCGATGGGTCCGGTGCCGAGGACGACGACGGTCTCGCCGGGGGTGACCGCCACCTGCCTGGCCCCGTTGAGACAGCAGGAGAGTGGCTCAGCCAGGGCGAGCGTGGTGGAAGGCAGTTCCTGATCCACCACCATGAGGTTGCCGTGTTCCATCGCGATCCGCGGCACCAGCAGGTATTCAGCCAGGCCACCGTCGAACTCGTAGCCGAACAGGATCAGGTTCTCACACAGATGCTCACGTCCCGACTGGCAGATCGTGCATCTCAGGCAGCTGACGGCGACGCAGCAGGTGGCCTGCGCTCCGACGGGGACACCGGTGACCCCCTCGCCCACGGCCGCCACCCGTCCTGCGAACTCATGTCCGAGGATGACCCCCGGCCTGACTCCGGCGGTTTTCGCACCGGAGATGATCCTGAGGTCGGTGCCGCAGATGGTGTTGGCCTCAATCTTCAGCACCACCTCGCCGGGGCCAGGCTCCGGTATGGGGACCCGTCGCAGCCGCAGCTGCCCCACATCTTCGAGAACTGCTGCGTTCATAGTCATGGCCGTCACTCTAGTGTCGTGTGGTTGACTGGGCAGGAAGCACATGAAGACCGTCGGCTCACTGTGGCCGTCTCCATCTGAAAGGAACGCAATGACGCGCCTGGTCAACAATCCATCCGATTTCCCCGCCGAGGCCCTCCGGGGTTTCGTCACCGCCAACAAGCGTTATGTGAAACCTGTCTACGGCGGGGTGGTGCGCTCGACTGCGACGCCGCAGGGCAAGGTCGCCGTCGTCTACGGCGGCGGTTCAGGGCATTACCCGGCCTTCGCTGGCTGGGTTGGGCATGGTTTCGCCGACGGCGCAGTGTGTGGGAACATCTTCAGCTCCCCCTCCGGCGCCCAGGCGTATTCGGTGCTCAAGGCCGCCCATCGCGGGGCCGGGGTCCTGATGGGCTTTGGAAACTATGCCGGCGATGTGCTGCACTTCGGGCAGGCCATTGAGCGGCTCCGCGCTGAGGGCATTGACGCCGACACCCTGGTGGTGACCGACGACATCGCCTCCGGAACGAAGGATGAGCTGGAGAAGCGGCGGGGCATCGCGGGAGATTTCCCAGTGTTCAAGATCACCAGCGCCGCTGCCGAGACAGGGCTGGGCTTCGAGGAGGTCAAACGGGTCTTCGCCAAGGCCAACGCCGCCACCCGCAGTTTCGGTGTCGCCTTCGCAGGCTGCACCCTCCCGGGTGCTGCCGGGCCGTTGTTCACGGTCCCGGACGGGCGCATGGGCATCGGGTTGGGAATCCACGGTGAGCCCGGGGTGGATGAGACCGCGCTGGGCACAGCCGATGAGGTCGCGCAGACCCTGGTTGACGGTCTGCTCACGGAGCGTCCCGCGGAGGCTGAAAGCCGGGTTGTCGTCATCGTCAACGGGCTGGGGGCGACGAAGTACGAGGAGTTGTTCGTGGTGACGGGCAGCGTCGTGGACCGGCTCACTGCGGCCGGCATCGAGTGCGTCGATGTGGAGTCGGGCGAGTTCGTCACGTCCCTGGACATGGCCGGCATCTCGCTGACCCTGGTGTGGGTCGATGACGAGCTCCTCGGCTACTGGGACGCCCCATGCGACAGCCCCGCCTACCGCAAGGGTTCGGTGGGCCAGGTCGCCCGCGATGACACAGCGTTGAATCACGAGGCGGCCGCCGTGACGGTGAGCACCCCCGGCAGCCCTGAGTCGCAGGCAGCCGCGACCCGCATCGTCGGCCTGCTGGATGAGGTGGCGGCGATGCTGGGAGATGCCGAGGAGGAGCTGGGAAAGCTTGATGCGGTGGCGGGCGACGGTGATCATGGGATCGGCATGCTCAGGGGAGCCCGGGCGGCCGCCGCAGCTGCGCGAGGAGTCGCAGGGCAGGGCGCGGGCGCGAATACGACGCTCACCGCTGCCGGTGATGCCTGGTCTGATCAGGCTGGTGGCACCTCAGGTGCGCTGTGGGGAGCGATGCTGACGGCCATCGGGTCGGCGCTCGGGGATGAGCAGACCCCGACGACGTCCAGCATCACGGTGGCGCTGCGGGCAGCTCTGGCAGCGGTGCAGCGGCTTGGTGGGGCCAAGGTGGGTGACAAGACCCTGGTTGATGCGCTGGCGCCTCTCGTCGCAGCTTTCGATGAGACGGACGGGGCCTGCGTCGACAAGGCTGCCGCCGCTGTGACGGCCGCTGAGGCGGGTGCCGAGTCCACGAGGGCTCTGAAGGCCAGGCTGGGGCGTGCCCGTCCGCTCGGGGAGAAGTCGATAGGGGTTCCGGATCCGGGTGCGGTGTCCCTGGCCAGAATCGCAGCTGTGGTCGCGAAGCACGCCTGACCGCAGGGCTGACGCGACGTTCAGCGCTGCTCCCCCGCCGGGCGAAGCATGGCGACCGGTTGCCCCGACGGCGTCATGTCGAGAGCACGCTGTTCCACAAAACCCAGTCGTTCGTAGAGTTGCCGGCTGGCCGGGGTGGTCGCCTCCAGGTAGGCGGCCGCCCCCGCATCATCAATCTCGGCCAGCCGATGCCTCAGCAGCCGCGTGCCGACCCCACTTCCCTGCGCCTCCGGGGTGACCGCCACATAGGCCAGGTACCAGTGCGGATGGGTGGGTCGGTGGTCCTCGAAGGCCGCGAACAGCTCCCTTGCCCTCCGCAGGTTCCTCAGACCTATCGCCGAGAGGAACCGGGGCTGTTCCCGCAGCTCTGCCAGGGGGGATGCTTTATGGCCTGGCCCCTCCCAAGCGGCCACACCCAACAGTGGTCCCCCTCCGGCCGGGCGGGCCACGTCGATCACCCCACCAGGAAAGGAGCCGAGGCGAAGTTCTGAGAGCACCAGCCTCTTGAGCCTGCCCTGGCGGTTCCTCTCCCCTGGCACGATGGCGGCCATGACCTCGTCATCGACCAGCGCGGAGGCGATGACATGCGCCACCTCGGGAAGATCACGTTTCTGGGCTCGAAAGATGCTGACGCTCATGGCCTCATCATCCCGCAACCGGGTCGGGTGATGACGCAGGCGAGATGCTCAACGCCACCTCATGGGGAGCCACCATGAGGCTGTGCCACCCTCACGTCCCTCAGCCCACAGAGGCCAGGGCGAAGGGAAGCACAGCCTTGGCTCCTGCCTGCCGCAGCAGCCGGGCAGTGACGGTGAGCGTCCAGCGTGAGTCCATCAGATCGTCGACCAGCAGCACCGGTCCGGGCGTCTCAGGCAGCTGGGCGGCCATGGCCTGCGGCACCTGGAAGCGGTGAAGAACATCCCGAAGTCGGTAGGCGGAGTTGGTGGAGCGGTTCAGGGGCTCGGCTTCCGGCACAAGATTCAGGGGACCGAGCTGCATCAGCCGTCCTGCGGAGGCGATGCCCATCGCGAGGGAGGAGACCAGGGTGGGTCTGCTGAGGCTGGGGACCCAGGCCACCGCCACGGGACGCTGTAGCCAATCCCACTGTTTGAGTGTCTGCAGGCAGGCTGCGGCGAGTGTTGCGGGCACCGGCGCATCCAGCGGCCGACCCTCACCGTCCACGGCGAACAGCTCCCGCAGCGCAGCGCCGTAGCCCAGATCCGTCAGGCGGGCGACGGCGCGGCCGGGCTCGTGGCATTCACCGGACGGGATGCGTCCCTTGAGGTCAACGCCGAGTCGCGGCATGCCTGTCGGCCATTGGTGCCGTGGGTCAATGGGTACCCCGACTCGCCTCAGAGCGACCCGAGCAGCCTCTGCCCCATCGTCGGTGACCTCGGTCGGATACCAGGGACCGGCGCAGGTGTCACAGCGACCGCAGGGCGCAGAGGCGGGATCATCCAGCGAGGCAGTGAGGTACGCCATCCTGCACTGTCCCTCCCCCAATGCCTCGTATTCCAGCATGGCCTCCTGCTCTGCGATGCGGGCGGCCACGATCCGCGCGTAGCGTTCCTCGTCGTAGTCCCATGGCTGTCCCGTCACGATCCAACCGCCCTGCACCTGCCGCACCGCACCCTCCACTGCCAGGACTTTGAGCAGCAGTTCCAGCTGGCCATGTTTCAGATCCACCCTGGCGCCGAGTGCCGGCACTGACAGCGGGCTGTCTGACAGCTCCCCCAGCACCGCCTCCGCCCGGG
>CAKZJI010000347.1 GCA_936941515.1 uncultured Propionibacteriaceae bacterium | reverse complement strand
GCCGCTGGCGACGTGGAACTTTCCCGGCCCAGAGCCCATCGAGCGCAAGCTCTGGTTCGCAGGCAAGGGTGTCAGCATTGGGAACCGGCTGCTGAGTTTCGCCCCCCGCGGGAAGAGAACCCTTGAGGCCGCTCGCGCACTCGACAGGACGGCCAAGCAACTCGACTTTCTCAACAAGTACCTGCGACTGTACGGCGAATATCTGCAATCCGAGCTGCACTTCGTGGACGACTGCACCCTGGCTCTGCACAACAGCCTCCATGAGGCGGACAAGGAGGTCTTTGGTTTCGACTCCGCGGCTCTTGACTGGACGAGCTACATCGAAGAGGTGCACACGCCGGCCATCACCGGCCCCATTCGCCGACTGGAGGCGGCCAGGAGGCGCCGGAAGGCTCGCTCGGCCACCTTCAAGGAACTCAAGCCGGCCAAAGAGCCCGGGACGGTGCTCGCCGCCTTCGATCTCGACGGCACCGTCATGACAACCAACGTCATCGAGACTTACCTGTGGCTGCGCCTGCCTGAGCTGTCGTTGGTGGAACGAGCCGGTGAGCTGTTCAAGGTGGCGACCCAGCTTCCGAACTATCTCGGAGCCGAACGCAAGGACCGCGGGGTCTTCCTCCGGCAGGTCTACCGCCGCTACGAGGGCGCCAGGCTGGCGGATCTGGAGCGCTTCGTGGATGAGCGTCTGACGCCATTCGTGCTCGACCGCACCTCTCCCGGAGCGGTCAGGCGAATCCGTGAGCATCGCGATGCCGGGCACACGACCATCCTCATCACCGGGGTGATCCGCCCGCTGACCCGCCCTTTCGAGGGGCTGTTCGACCACATCGTCGCCGCCGACCTGGCCACCGACGCCGATGGGGTGTGCACCGGCTTCCTGACCGGTCCGCCCCTGGTGGGCGATTCACGATCCGCCTGGCTGACCCACTACGCCGGCCTGCACGGCATCAACCTCGACGCCTCATTCGCCTATGCCGACAGCCACGTCGACCTCCCGATGTTGCGGACCGTCGGCAATCCCGTGGCCGTCAGCCCCGACATCGGATTGATGCGGGCTGCCAAGCAGTCCGGATGGTCGATCATCGACTGGCCCTCCAACGCAGTCCAGCCCCGGTGGAGGCTGCCGTCATGAGCCGGCCCGGTTTCCTGCTCTACGTGGATGACCAAACCCCACCCCTGATCACCCTGGCAGGCAGCAGTGTCAACCTTCAGCAGTTCCCCACAGGCACACGGGTCATCTATCCGCCGGAGGCGATGCCCTCCTCAGACCCCACTGCCCTGATCGACCAGGCTCTGGCGACGCCCAGCGGATCCGAGCCGTTGGCGGCCAGGCTGAGACCAGGCATGAGGCTGACCATCGTTGTCGGCAATGTGGACCCCGTGCAGCCGATGATGCGCTTCGACATTCGCCGCGGCATCGTGGAGCGTGTCCTGGAGCAGGCCGCACGCAGCCGAGTCGATGACGTGTCGATCGTGATCGCAGGGGGACTCGGCCCACGCTGGAGCAGCCAGGACATTGTCGTCGCGCTCGGCGATCGAGTGGCGTCCTCATTCCTGCCGGATGGGATGAT
>CAKZJI010000346.1 GCA_936941515.1 uncultured Propionibacteriaceae bacterium | reverse complement strand
GGTGCCGTCGCTAAGCAGGTGATCGGCGACAGCATCGTCGTGGCCTGCGACTCGGTCCTTGAGTTCGAAGGCAAGGCCAGGGGCAAGCCACGCACCCCAGAGGCCGCGTTGGAGCAGTGGAGACGCATCCGGGGCCGTCAGGGGGTGCTGCACACAGGTCACTTCGTGTTGGTGCGCTCTGGGGGGCAGACCCGAAGCGCGCTGCGCACAGCATCCACCGTCGTGAAATTCGCTGATGTCACTGACGAGGAGATCACCGCCTATGTCGCCAGCGAGGAGCCGCTGTGGGTAGCGGGAGGATTCACAATCGACGGTCTGGGAAGCGCCTTCGTAACAGGCATTGAGGGAGACCCACACAATGTGGTGGGCATCTCTCTGCCACTGCTGAGACAGATTCTCATGGACCTCGGAGTCGACTGGCCAAGTCTGTGGAGAGAATCCTAGGCGCTCCCGTCCCGTGCCCGCAATCTGCCCTCAACGTGGGCGATCCGGTTGTATTGGTCGAACACGAAGTTCATCACCGAGCCATCGGGAAAGGTCAGGGCCAGGCCACCGTTGTCGGTGTTGACTGGGTTCAGGCCACGGAAGACACCATAGGTGCCGACGCTCTGGCGGCTGTCCCGCGAGTACGTTGCCGCGGTCATCGCGAGGTGAGGCAGGACGATGGGGTCTGGGTCGGGAAGCTTGAAGTCGAGCACCGCGAAGTAGGCGACGCCTGACTCGTGGGCGCCGGAGTACACCACCGGCACTCCAGCCAGGTGGGCGGCAGCGCAGGCGACCCCGGAGCCGGGACACAGCCCATAGTCTGGGACCCCCTCCAGTGAGAATCCCCGGCGGGAGAACTCGGGGATGCCAGCCTTCCTGCCTTTCTCCACCCCGGTCATGATGGGTGCCACAGCGGGATCGCTGGGGCCGTACATGGGGTTGGCCCACGACCACAGCCAGGTGTTGTCCTGGTGTGAGGAGGTGCCGATCAGAGCCACCTCGAATTCTTGCTCTCCGATCCACAGCCTCCGCTGGGTGGTGTCGGCCCGCCAGGCTACCCTCTCCCCCACGTAATTGCGCAGTACCTCGTGACCTTCCAAGGCGAGCAGGGCGAAATCAGTCAGGGCGTCGATCAGGGTCACGGGCACGCATCTATGGTTACAGACGGCCAGTTCACCGGTTGTCGATTGTCAACCAGGTTTCCGACACAAGACGGTCACTGCCGAAACAAATGAAAATACCGTAGCCAGGCCTGTATTCCGGGTCCCGCCACACCGAAGACGGTGTTATCGCCGGTTGACCGCCCCCGAGAGAGACTTGAAGCCAAGTGGTCCGGAGCATCAGAATTGGATCATGTCTCTTCCTGCCCGCTCGCCCCTGACGGATGTCGGGGAGCGTGCTGCCAGGATTCTCGACCAGGCCCAGGCGATGGCCGATCAGCTGCGTGCTGAGACGCGCGCCGAGGTGCTGGAGATCCTGCGGCGGCATGAGGCGGAGCGGCAGGCAGCCGACGATCTGGCGGCCGAGAACGCCGAGGCCCGGCAGGAGGTGGCCCGCTCTCGCGAGCAGGTTCAGCAGCGCCTGGCCCACGCCGACACAGAGGCCCAATCAACGATGCGGGAGGCCACCGCCCATGCCGCCCGCCTGGTGGCAGGGGCCGAACGCAGCTGCGAGCAGCTGCGTTCGGAGGCGCATGAGGAGGCCGAGCAGATCCGGGAGGCCGCGCGCGCGGAGGCCGAGCAGATCATCGCCGAGGCCAAGGACAAGGCATCGCGGCTGCTGGAGGCCAAACGTATCGAGCAGGAGCAGCTCGACACCAGCCTGGCGGAGCGGGAGCGCACGGTCACGCAGCAGTTGGCAGAGCGCCAGGAGGAGGCGGAGACCGAGGCTCAGAGGCTTCTCGACGAGGCACGTGAGGAGGCCACCCGGATCGTCGAGGACGCCAAGGTGGAGGCAGAGGAGGTCAGGGCGGAGACCAGGCAGTGGCGCCGCAGGACAGTCGGCTCCGCCGAGCAGGCCGTCACCGACGCCGAGAAGCAACGTGAGGAGCTGCTGACCTCAGCCCACGAGGAATCGGATCGCATGCTCGCCGAGGCCACCTCGCAGCTGGAGTGGACCAAGCAGACGGTGGCGGAGTTGCGCGGCAGCGTGGAGGCAGATCTGGAACGCCGTCGGCTGGACGCCGAGTCGGAGTTGAAAGCCTGGATTCAGGAGCAGCGCGAAAACCTGGAGGCCCACGTCGCCGCCCGCCAGCATGAGTTGGCTGTTGCGGAGGCCGCCGCAGTCACAGCCGTCAGAGAAGCGAACGAACGTGTCGGGACGCTGCTGTCCACAGCCGAAATCGAGGCGGAGCGCACCCGAAAGTCCGCGGACGCTGAGGCGCAGAGCCGCCGCCGGGCCGCGCAGGAGGAGTCCCGGGATCTCATGGAGCGGGCGAATCAGCTGCTGTCCTCGGCACGTGAGGAGGCACGCACGCTGAGGGAGCAGGCGGTCTCGGAACTCGATCAGCTCTATTCAGAGCATTACACGAAGCTGCGGGCCGACCGTGAGGCCGCCACCCGCGAAGTGGCTCAAGCCCGCGCCGAAGCGGACCAGGTCCGCACGGATGCTCGCCGACGCCTTGACGAGGCCCGCGCAGAAGTAGCACTCCTCGCTAAGCAACGCGCCGAGATCACTTCACAACTAGGTAAATTGTCCGGGGTCATTGAGGCGTTGGCCGTCCCCGGCGAGGAGGAACTAGGAGACAGATGACCGACGAAACATTCGCAACGGTGCGCAGAGGGTATGACCCCGCACAGGTGGACTCTGTGCTACGCCGTATGCGGCAGACGCACGCTGCAGCGCTTCAGGAGGCGGCCACCCAGACCGTCGAGATCAATAAGTTGAATCAGGCACTGGAGGCCTCTCAGAATCGCGTCAACAGCCTGCAGCAGAAGGTCACCGACCTACAGTCGCAGCTGTCGGAGGCCCAGACGAATGCAGCCCTGTCCGGGCAGGGGGCAACTGATTTCAATGCCTTGGGGGACCGCATCTCCCAGATGCTCAACCTGGCGCAGGCTGAGTCCGAGGATATCCGTGCTCGCGCCCAGCAGGACGCCGAGGCCATGCAGATGCAGGTCGCGCACGAGGCGGAGCACGCCCGCAACGCAGCCGACGGCTACGCCACGGAGACCCGCTCCAAGGCGGAGTCGGATGCGGCCCGGGTGCTGGAGCAGGCCAAGCGTGAGGCCGATGAGCTGCTAGACCACGCGGATCGCGAAGCATCGGCTCGTCGCCGGGAGGCAGAGGCTGTGTTTGAGAAGCAACGCGCAGCCGCCGGTGCCGCCGCAGCCGAGTTCGAGGCGACCCTGGCCGAGCGCAGGGAGCGCGCCACTGCCGAGTTCGCCACACAGATGGCCAACCACGAGCGGGCTCTGGCCGTGGCCAATGACAAGCTCACCGAAGCTCAAACCGAAGCCACCCGGGTGCTGGAGGAAGCCCATGCCGCGGCAGAGGAAGAGCGGGAGAAGGCAGCCACCGAAGCGAAGAATCGGCTTGAGAACGCCCGCGTGGCCGCTGAGCGGGTCAAGCGAGATTCAGAGCGTGAACTCAGTGCGCTTGCCGCCCGTCGCGACTCCATTACCGAGCAGTTGGCCAATGTCCGACAGATGCTGTCCACTCTGGGCGGCAGCGCTCTGGCAGCAAATCTCAATCCCGGAGGGGACGAGGAATAGTCACTCGCGGTCTGGGCGCAGGCTCAGGGCCGACAGGTCACCGGAGACGGTGAAAGCCCCCTGCCACGGGCCTCGGTGGAATAGCAGCGAATCCTGCCCGTCAGCCGTGATCTCGAATCCGGCGGCGGGCAGGTTCTGTCTCAGCCATGCGGCGATCCTTTCTCCCGGGGGGGATGTGATGGTCATCGTGACGTTCGTGCCGAGATCCACCCGATCGCGGATCACCATGCCCGCGGGCAGCACTAAAGCGGACGGGCCGTTGCGAAATCCCAGCTGCGCCAAGGTGACGCCGTCGCTGGGCACGCTCACCGACACCCTCGGCTCGGGTCCTGGCAGCTCTGGTGGCGGGGTGGTGCAGCCGGCTAGGGCGATCACCGCCAGCAGCCCCGCAAGGCGCCTCACCATGCCACCAGGTCGAAGACGACGTCTTCTGGCTGGGCCAGGCAGAACCTGATCTGGGCTTCCAACCGTTTCCTGCGGGGATGCGGCAGCCGGTCAACGGGGAACCAGCCGAGGTCGCTGGCCTCACCGTCGCCGACGCTGGGCGAGCCACCAATGATGCGTCCCTGGAAACCATGGTCCAGGAATCGGCACCTGTCCCCGTTGGGGTAGGTGATCTCATCCATCACATCAACCCAGAGCAGCCGTTCAACGGCAATCTCAATGCATCCCTCCTCCCAGGCCTCCCGCACAACGGTCTGGGCTGGATGCTCCCCCGGCTCGACGATGCCCGCGATCACGTCCCATTCACCGGTGTCTGCGCGCTGGAACAGCAGCACCTCCCTTCCCTTGAGGCCGTCACGCAGGATCACGACGCTGGCCCCCATCAGCCAGAGGGGGTCGTGCCCGATGTGACGGCGAAGGTCGACGATGTACTCGGGGGTAGGCATGGGTTAAAGGGTAGTGTCGCTTTTGCCTCAAGGGACACATCGACCTCACCACCTCCACTAGACTCCGGCGAAAGACCTAACTGGAGGAGGCCACTGGTGAGCAACGACGCCATCTCAAAGGTTCTGATCGCCAACCGTGGTGAGATCGCGGTGCGGGTGATCCGGGCTGCCCGTGATGCGGGCATCGCGTCAGTGGCGGTCTACGCCGACTCCGATGCCTCCTCCCTGTTCGTGCGGCTCGCTGACGAGGCCTTCTCCCTGGATGGCGCCACGCCGGCGGACACCTACCTCAACATGGACAAGCTGTTGAGCATCGCGGAGCGAGCTGGCGCTGACGCTATTCATCCGGGATACGGCTTCCTGGCTGAGAACGCTGATTTCGCGCGAGCAGTGCAGGAGGCCGGGCTGATCTGGATCGGGCCGGGCCCGGAGGCCATCGAGAGTCTCGGGGACAAGGTCAGGGCCCGTCACATCGCGCAGCGCGTGGGTGCCCCTCAGGTGCCGGGCACCCCTGATCCGGTGGCTGATGCCGACGAGGTGATCCGCTTCGCGGAGGAGCACGGGCTTCCCATCGCCATCAAGGCTGCCTTCGGCGGTGGCGGGCGGGGCTTGAAGGTTGCCCGCTCCGTGGAGGAGATCCCGGAGCTCTTCGAGTCGGCAACTCGCGAGGCGATCACCGCCTTCGGCCGCGGTGAGTGCTTCGTGGAACGCTATCTGGACAAACCCCGGCATGTTGAGACGCAGTGCCTAGCTGATGCCCACGGCAACGTGGTGGTGGTCTCCACCCGGGACTGCTCACTGCAGCGACGTCACCAGAAGTTGGTGGAGGAGGCTCCCGCCCCATTCTTGACTCCGGAGCAGCTGGAGCTGCTGTACTCGTCGTCGAAGGCGATCCTCAGGGAGGCCGGCTACGTCGGGGCCGGAACCTGTGAGTTCCTCGTCGGGCAGGATGGCACCATCTCGTTCCTTGAGGTCAACACCCGGCTGCAGGTGGAGCATCCGGTCTCGGAGGAGGTCACGGGCCTGGACCTGGTGCGAGAGATGTTCCGCATCGCCTCAGGGGAGGCTCTGGGCTACGAAGATCCCATCGTCACCGGGCACTCCATTGAGTTCCGCATCAACGCCGAGGATGCCGGACGTGGCTTCATGCCGGCCCCCGGCACCCTGGTGAAGTGGCATGCCCCCACCGGTCCAGGTGTGCGG
>CAKZJI010000345.1 GCA_936941515.1 uncultured Propionibacteriaceae bacterium | reverse complement strand
CCGCTGACATTGCCCCCGAGGCCGAGAGGTTCACCTCCCGGGTGGCTCCAGCGATACAGCGAGTTGTTCCCGCCCAGTATTCTTCTCACATCCCAGAGCGCGCCGAGTCCTGGATCCGGATCTGCGGAGCCACCGAGGTCCTGGGTGGAGTTATGTTCGCCACTGGCATCGGCCGGCGCCTCGGTGCACTGCTGCTGACCGCGGCGAGCTCACTGAACCTTGCCGTGGCCTGCCCCGGCAAAGACGCCGACGACGATGAGAGGCAGGCCCAGCGCCCGGAGGTCCTGACCCGTGTGGCCCTGCTGGGGGCCGCGGCTCTCGCGACCCAAGACCTGCAGGGACGTCCCAGCGCCTCCTGGCGACGTCAGCAGGCCCGTCACGCCAAGGCACGTCTTCGACGCACCACGAAGCGGGCGGTGGCCTCCTGATGGCGTCTGCCCTCCCTGCGGCCGCCTCGGCCGTTGGGGGGACGGCGAAGGTGCCTGGTTCCAAGTCTGAGACGAACCGGGCCCTTGTCCTTGCCGCTCTTGCATCCTCCCCGTCACTGCTGACCGGTGTGCTGACCTCCCGTGACTCGGAGTTGATGATTCATGCTCTGCGTCGCCTTGGAACCGGGATTGAGGAGGTGGCCCCGGAGACTGTGAGAGTCACTCCCCCAGCTCGGTTCCATGGCTGCCGGAGCGGCATCGACTGCGGCCTCGCTGGCACCGTTATGCGTTTCGTTCCCCCTATGGCGGCTCTCGCTGAGGGTCCGACGCGCTTCGTGGGTGATTCGCATGCCAGCCAGCGCCCCATGAAGGGGCTCTTGGATGGCCTGCGACAACTGGGGGTGACTGTGACAGGCGATGCCCTGCCCTTGGTGATCACCCCAGGAGAGCTGTCACCGGTTGATCTGGTGGAGATTGACGCCTCAGCATCCAGCCAGTTCATCTCAGGCCTGCTTCTTGTCGCCCCACGACTTCCCGGAGGTCTGCGGCTGCGGGCCACAGGTGCCGTGCCCTCCCGCCCACACATCTCGATGACAATCTCCATGCTGCGGTCCTGTGGGGTGACGGTGACGGAACCGGATCCCCAGTCCTGGGCAGTGCTTCCCGGCCCGATTGCAGGACGTGAAGCACAGATTGAGCCCGACCTGACGAATGCCGCGGTCTTTCTTGCAGCGGGGGCGGCGACCAACGGCACGGTGGCAGTACCCGGCTGGCCCAGCGACAGTCTTCAACCGGGTGCTGCGTTCCTTGAGATCGCCGAGGCCATGGGGTGTGCTGTCACACACTCCGCGGATCAAGTGACCGTGCGGGGCCCTCAGCAGCTACGTGCCATTGATGTGGATCTGCATCGCGCCTCTGAGCTGACCCCCGTGGTGGCAGCCCTGGCCGCCCTGGCCGCCGGCACCTCACGTATCACGGGCGTATCCCACATCCGTGGGCATGAGACCGATCGGCTGGCCGCCCTAGTGGCTGAGCTGTCCAAGCTCGGGGTTGCCGTGACGGAGCTTCCTGACGGTTTGGAGATCACAGGTGGGATCACCTCTTCGGGCGACGTCGAGTTGAGCAGCTATGCGGACCATCGCATGGCTCACTTCGCCGCCATCCTGGCCCTCGCCCGGCCGGGGGTAAGCATCGACGACCTGGGATGCGTCGCAAAGACCATGCCGGATTTCCCCACCCGATGGGCCACCCTGGTGGCTGCCTGATGGCCCGCTGGCATGATGATCACGCGGCCTTCGAGAGACCACGCC
>CAKZJI010000344.1 GCA_936941515.1 uncultured Propionibacteriaceae bacterium | reverse complement strand
CGTGGCGGCCATCACACCGATGTTCTCCGCGTAGGTGGTGGTGGGGCCGGCGCCGACGAGGGTCGCGAGCATCGAGCCGCCACCGTCGGCGGCGATGGCGCGTCCCATCAGCGGATCGAGGTTCTCGCCCGTCATCTCCGCGACCGCCTTGACGTGCCCGGTGTTCTCGGCGATCAGTGCGATCACGACAGGCAACGCGATGACGATTGCGCCCAGCGAGAACTGCGGCAGGTGGAAGCCCACCACGTTGGCGCTGCCGCCGAGGGACCAGGTGCCCAGGTCGGTGATGGGCGGCAGGCCGATCCAGTCGGCGCTGGCCACGGCGGACCAGTCGACCCGTGGCTTCTCAGTGACGACTCCATCTGCTGCGACCGTCGTCATGGGGCCGAAGGCCAGGTCGAAGACCCAGCTCAGAAGGTAGCCGATGACCAGGGACAGGAAGATCGCGATCCGACCCAGAAAACCACGCAGCCCCACGCTCAAGGCGATCACTGTCAACATGACGATGAACGCCAGCCAGGGGTCCTGCGGCCAGTACACACCCGCGACCACCGGGGCCAGGTTGAAGCCGATCAGCATCACGACGGCCCCCGTCACCACCGGCGGCAGGACCCGGTGAATCACCCTGGCCCCCGCGAAGTGGATGATCAACCCCACCATGAACAACGTCAGGCCGACCACGAACAGCGCGCCCGACAGAGTCGCGGGATTACCCCCGGCCGCGTAGATCGCGGCTGCAACGCCGACGAAGGACGCCGACGACCCCAGGTAGCTGGGTATCCGGTGCTTCACGACGAGCAGGAAGATCAGCGTCGCGATGCCGCTCATCATCACCGCCAGCTGAGGATTCAGTCCCATCAGCAGCGGGAAGACGAACGTGGCTCCGAACATCGCCACGACGTGCTGGGCGCCAAGGCCTATCGTGCGGCCCCACCCCAGCCTCTCCGTGGGGGCGACCACCGCCCCCGGGTTCAGGACTCCGTTGTTGTGCAGACGCCAGCCGAACATGCCCCATCCTTTCCTCGCGGGAATGCTACTGCCCGCGCTGCGCCGGTCTGCAATGCGCGCCGAGGCCGGATGATCAGGGAAACAGCTGGGCCGTTAGGGTGGAGGGCATGGCGTGGGATGTGGTGGTGCTTGGAGCGACCATCGCCGGGCTGACAGCCGCCCGGCGACTCGCAGCCGACGGCTTTGCCGTGACGGTGCTTGACCCGAATCCGGAGCTGGTCAGCGCCAGCATCGGGCATGGGGTCGCCGCCTCCGCCCACGCCAGCACCGTCGCGAAAATGGCTGCCGCCTTCGGGGACAGCGCCGCCCACGAACATGTGCGGCGCAACCTAGTCGGCCTGGAGGAGATCCGAAAGATCGCCGCCTCAGGGGCGCTGGAATTGCCCGAGGTTGAGCTGCACGACCATTCCCTGGGCGTCGCCCTCGACCGAGAGCTCCACCACGTCCGGCGACTGATCCACGACGGCGGGGCGGAAACCTTTCTGCTGGGCGGAACCCGCTCCCTGGCGGCCGCAGGGCTGCGCTCCACCGCACTGCTGATTGACCCAGCCGCCTACGCCGCAGCCCTGACCGGGCAGGCCGTCGCATGCGGTGTGCGGCTCGTGACTGACTCCACCGTCGTCCACATCAGACGCCTCGACGGGGTGACCAAGGTTGCCTACCGCAACAACCTAGCCTGGTCCAGGGAACTTGAGGTGGTGGCCGGTCACGCCGTCATCGACACCCTGGGGATCAGCCCATGGGGTGCCCTGGCGGGGATTGAGAGCCCCCGGTACGTTCCGACGCTCCGCGTGCCGGACGTGGGGATGCGGGAGGTGAGGCTGCTGGCGGGTCCCCCTGTGTGGCTGATGCGGCCAGTCGCTGGCGGAACCCTGCTGCTGGGGCCCACATGCACTGCCGGGCAGCTTCCCGGGGCTGCGGTGGCCCTGGCGAACTGGGCATCGGCTGAGTTGGGGGCTGCTGGCTGTGACGCGGGGCAACTCGTCGTCGATCCCAGCGATCACGGCCGCCCCATCGTCGGCGCCTCGGCCATTCCCGGCGGGTTCTACGCCCGCGGGAATGGCCGCGGTGAGCTGATGAACGGCACTGCGTCGGGCTGCTACCTGGCGTCTCTGCTGCTAGGTTCCGGTATGGCCAGGGGGGTGTCGCTGCCGTGGGCCTCGAAGCTGCGTGCCGGGCTCGGCCGCATGCTGAAGCCTCGGCGTGACGCGGGCTGAGTTGGCTCTGGACCGGTGCCCGGCATCTGGTCCATGCAGATCCCTGATCCTCGCCGGGCCGCTATTGTCCTGGTGGCGTCTCGCACTGTGAGGAGAAACATGCAACACCCTGAAGCCGTCGTGCCCGCCAGGGCCTGGCGGTCGCTGTGGGCCATGGTGGCTGGATTCTTCATGATCCTCGTCGACAGCACCATCGTCACCGTCGCCACGCCGACGATCATGGCGGAGCTGAGTGCGGATGTCACCGCCGTGGTGTGGGTCTCCAGCGCCTATCTGCTGGCCTACGCGGTGCCGCTGCTGATCACCGGGAGGCTCGGCGACCGGTTCAGCCCCAAGCGGATCTACCTGCTCGGCCTGGTGGTCTTCACCCTCGCTTCGCTGGGGTGCGGTCTCACCACCACTGTTGAGATGCTGATTGCCGCCCGCGTTGTGCAGGGGATCGGCGCCTCCATGATGACCCCGCAGACCATGGCCGTCATCACCCGCCTGTTCCCGCCCCACCAGCGAGGCAAGGCCATGGCGATCTGGGGTGCGACGGCGGGGATGGCGATGCTGGTCGGTCCGCTGCTGGGCGGCCTGCTGATCGGGCTGCTCGGCTGGGAGTGGATCTTCTTCATCAACGTGCCTATCGGAGTGGCAGGCTATATTGCGGCGGCGCGGCTGGTTCCGGACCTGGAGCAGCATCAGCACCGCTTCGACTGGCTGGGTGTGGTGCTTTCCGGCGCTGGGCTTTTCTGCATCGTGTTCAGCCTTCAGGAGGCCACGACCCATGACTGGGGAGTGATCTACGGCCCCATCAGCGTCACATCGCTTCTGGTGCTGGGGGCGGTCCTGCTGGCGGTGTTCGTCGTGTGGCAGCGTTTCAATCCGAATGAGCCGCTGATGCCGCTGGCCCTGTTCAAGGACCGCAACTTCTCGGTCGCCAACTTGGCTATTGCGCTGGTGGGTCTGACCTCCGTCGCCACCCCGTATCCGCTGATGATCTGGGCGCAGCAGGCACGCGGCATGACCCCCCTGGCAGCGGCGCTGATGAACGCCCCAGCGGCCATCTGCACACTGTTGGTCTCGAACTGGAGCGGCCGGTTGGTGAACCATGTGCACCCCCGCTATCTGACCGTCACCGGTGGGCTGGTGTGGGCTGGTTCGCTGCTGGCGACTTCGCACTTCCTCGATATGACGACGCCCGTGTGGGTGCCGATCGCCACTCTGACTTTCACCGGTCTGGCAAGCACCCTGGTGTACAGCCCCCTGTCGTCTGCGGCGACGGCGAACCTTCCGCCGCTGCGGGCTGGTGCGGGCTCCGGGGTCTACAACTCCACACGCCAGGTCGGCTCCGTACTCGGCAGTGCGTTGATTGCCACGGTCATGAGCGCGCTGCTGGGCTCGGCGTCGCTGGGGCAGGAAGCGCCGGTCCAGGATGCGACGGTCCCGGGGACAACCCCGGAGGGGGTGGCTGCCGCCATGTCAACCACGCTGCTGCTGCCTGCGGCTGCTGTCTTCCTGGTTGCGATCATCGCGTGCTTCCTGGAGCGGCCTCTGCATCAGCGCCGCTCCTGAGGGCTCGGTCAGATCCAGGTGCCGAACCACATGCGGGCCAGCCACTCCGGCCGGGTCAGCAGCTCGTCGGTCAACACTGGGTAGATGAAGGCGAAGTGCAGGATCACCAGGGCGATTGCCACTCCCACCAGCATGGCGTTTCGCCGTCGCAGCGGCCCGTCCGCCGGCCCGAGGAGCCTGCCGAGGGCCATCGCCAGACCCGTCACGTAGAACGGCAGCAGCACGATGGCATAGAAGAAGAACAGGGGGCGTCCCGCGTACTGGAACCACGGCAGCCAGACGGACAACACCCCCAGCACTGGGACGGCGAACCGCCAGTCCCGCCTGCCCAGCCACCACCACAGGCCTGCGACCAGTGCTGCGAACGCCATCCACCACAGGATGGGGGTGCCCAGCCCGGAGATCACCCTCAGGCAGGTGGTCTCGATGGCCTGGCAGCCCTGCTCGCCGGGGTGAATGTCGTTTTGGGCGTCGATGCCGATGGGGCGGATCATCACCAGCCAACCCGCAGGGTGGGCCTCGTAGGGATGCTCGGCGTCAACCATCATGCCGTCGCCCGTGTGGAAGTTGTAGGCCGCCAGGTGGTATTGCCACAGCGATGCCAGTGGGGCTCCGATCAGCTTCACCAGGGGATCGTCGGGATTCTTCCAGCCCCAGTCCCGCATCGAGCCGCCGGTGGTGAGAAGCCAGCCGGACCAGGAGGCGATGTACACAGGAATGGCCAGCACCACCGTCGAGATGAAAGCTGGTGGGGCATCGACCAGCAGCGACTTCAGGAGCCCCAGGGTGTGTGCGTACAGCAGCAGACCTACGACGGTGGCTGCCAGCAGCGCGGCCATGACGTAGCCGATTTTTCCTCCCAGCAGCAGCGTGAAGGCCACGGCCAGCACTCCCGAGACGATCAATGCCGCGCCGCCCAGCCCCCGTCGCTTCCCGGCCCCCGCCAGGGAGCGGGCACCCAAATCCCAGACGACGCTCACCACCCCGAACACCGCCAGCACATACAGGGAGTTCCACTTCACCGCGCAGGCCAGGCCGAACATGATCCCGGCGGTAATCCGCCACGGCCTGAGGATCAGGGCCGGTCCGAAAGCGCCGTCGAGATCCTGCTTCCCGGCGTCACGCAGATGCCGGGCGAGTCTCCACCGAAACCAGTCCCGGTCCGCGACGAGAGCCGCCACCGCAGCCAGGACGAACACCGCCTGGAAGATGTCGAGCAGCGCGATGCGGCTCATGGTGAAGGCCAAGCCGTCGAAGGTCAGCAGCACACCGGCGATGGCCCCCACCAGTGTTGAGCGGGAGAGCCGCCGGGCCAGCCGCACTGTCAGCATCACCAGCAGCGCGCCGAAGACGCAGGACATGAACCGCCAGCCGAAGGGTGTTAAGCCGAACAGCTTCTCCCCGACGGCGATCAGCCACTTCCCGAGTGGGGGGTGCACCACATAGGCGCCCTGATCCATGAAGCCGCTCAGGTCCCCGGCCGCGATCTTGTCATTTGTGTGGTATTTCTCGTTGTCCTGCCACACCCGCTCATAGCCGGAATGCAGCAGCCCCCACGCCTCCTTGGCGTAGTAGGTCTCGTCGAAGACGATCTTGTGGGGAAACCCCAGGTTGTAGATGCGCAGCAAGAAAGCCATGACGGCAAGCCCCATCGCGGCGAGCCATCCGGCCCGCCGGTCCCGCAGCTGACCGTCCTCAAGAGCCTGGATAGTAGTCACCACGCGCACAGTCTAGATGAGTGGCGTCAAGGGGCGGGCCAGGCCGTGGGCTGGTTGAGCGGAGGCTGCAGAGCGTATTGGGAGTTCGGGTGATTCGTGGGATGGGCGCGTCTGGGGTCGAGGGAGCCTGGGGCGGCGTGACGGCGCGTGCGATGCGGTGGGCTGTTAGGGCAATGGTGGTGGGTGCCTCCTGTGTCTTGTCTGGAGGTGGGTCACTGGGGTGGGGGTGTGCCCAACCCTATAGCGCCGATGTAGTAGTGGCCTCCGGATGGCATTTCTAGGGTGT
>CAKZJI010000343.1 GCA_936941515.1 uncultured Propionibacteriaceae bacterium | reverse complement strand
ATCGTGGTGGCCGTGGCCGCCCTCGGCTGGATGGCGCTGCGCGGCCGCGCCGTGCGGTAACGCTCGGCCGACGAGAACGGATAGAGGAAACGATGAACGCGAACACTGACCTCAAGCGAGCGGGCCTGCGTCGTGCCGCCACCCTCACCGCCGCGACCGCGCTGGTCGTCGGCCTGACCGGCGGCGTCGCCGTCGCCGACCCCGACACCACCGCCAAGCCCACCGCACCGTCGGCGGAGCTGCTGCTCAACTCCAGCGATTTCCCGGGCGGCTACATCGTCGTGCCGTCGCCGCAGCAGCGGCTGGCCAACGAGCTCGGCGCCGACCCGCTGACCCTCGCCGACCCGGCGATGCCGTGGTTCTCGGTGAAGGAGGCCGTGATGCCTTTCAACAGGTTCCGCACCGTATCGGGCGGCTTCGTGGACACGCTCCTGGGACCGGAGATGCGCTCCACCGGTGAGGTGATGGGCCTCGACATCAACTTCGGAATCGCCTACGCCAAGACCCAGGCGGCTGGCGGCTGGCCGCTGCCGACGGAGGGCACCCTGTTTGTCTCCATCGGCAACCGCGACAAGCGGCATGCTGTGTGGCCCATCAAACGACTCGCCGACCTGGGATTCCGCATCCTGGCGACCTCTGGAACAGCCTCGGTGCTGCGTCGCAACGGCGTCACCGTCCAGGAGGTTATGAAACTCAGCCAGCGCCCCGAGGGCAGCATGGAGCCCTCCATTGTGGAGCTGATCATGGATGGGCACATCGACCTGATCTTCAACACCCCACAGGGCACGTCGGAGGGGGCCACCCCACGGAAGGACGGCTACCTGATCCGCACCGCGGCGGTGTTCGCCGACGTCCCATGCGTGACGACTGTGCCGACTCTGGCCGCAGCAGTGCAGGGCATCGAGTCGCAGCGGGCTGGGGAACTCGGAGTCCGCTCCTTGCAGGAGTGGGGCAGGCTGACATGACGGGACTGGTGACCAGGGCTGAGCTGGCGGTCTATCAGGAACTCATCCGCCCGGTGCTGTTCCGCTGGGCCGGTGGGGATCCCGAGGCGGTCCACGAGGACATGATCCGCTGGCTGGGCGCTCTCCCACCCACACGAGCAGCTGTTGAATGCCAGCCGGTAACCGTGGCCGGGGTCCGCTTCCCCAATCGTGTCGGCGTGGCTGCCGGACTGGACAAGGACGGGGTTGCGGCGACGGCGTGGGCGCGGCTTGGATTCGGTTTCGCGGAGTTGGGCACCGTGACCGCTCAGGGCCAGCCTGGTAACCCCAGGCCCCGCATGTTCCGGGCCAAGGCCTCCCGCGCCGTGATCAACCGGATGGGTTTCAACAACGCCGGGGCGGAGGCCCTGGCGGACCGGCTGCTGAAGCTCGGGGTGCAGCGCGGGAATCAACGGCTCGGCATCCCACTCGGCATCTCCGTGGGGAAGACCAAGGCGGTGGACTTGGAGCGTGCCGGAGACGACTACCTGGCCTCCATCGAGGCGCTGGCCCCCTTCGCGGACTACCTCGCCGTCAACGTCTCCAGCCCCAACACACCCGGCCTCCGGATGTTGCAGGCAGCCCGGGAGCTAGGGGATCTTCTGAGCAGAGTCGTCGCGGCGGCTGCCTCCGGCCCCGATCCGGTGCCGGTGTTCGTCAAGCTGGCCCCGGACCTGGAGCCGGAACAGCTGCGCGAAACCCTGGCGGTCATCAATGCCTCCGGTGCTGAGGGGGTCATCGCGACGAACACCACACTTCGTCGCGACGGCCTCGCCTTCGAGGATGAACGGTTGGCCGGTGAGGCGGGGGGGCTGAGCGGCGCTCCCCTGACCCGGCGGGCACTTGCCTTCGTCGAACAGGTGACGCGCACCTCCGATCTGCCGGTGATCGGGGTCGGCGGGGTCATGTCGCCGCGCGATGGGCTGCGGATGTTTGAGGCTGGGGCGTCGCTGATCCAGCTGTACACCGGTTTCATCTATGCAGGACCGGCACTGGTCCGCGGAATCAACGAGATGCTGAGGAAAGCCACATGACCTACGCCACACGACTCGCGGAGCTCAGGGCCCGACGCGGGAACCTGTGTGTCGGAATCGATCCCATGCCTTCGGTCCTGGCCGCCTGGGGGCTTGAGGCGACGGTTGCGGGACTGGAGGCCTGCGCTCGCGGAATCATTGATGCGCTGGGGGAGCAGATCGCGGTCTTCAAGCCGCAGTCTGCCTTCTTTGAGGCCTTCGGATCGGCTGGTGTGGCGGTTCTGGAGCGGGTCCTGGCGGACATCCGACAGGCTGGCGCCATCAGCCTGCTGGATGTGAAGCGTGGTGACATTGGCTCCTCCATGGTCGGATACGCCTCGGCGTATCTGACCGATGGCTCCCCCCTGGCTGCTGACGCCATCACATTGAGCCCTTATCTGGGGGTGGGGGCGCTGAGTCCGGCCATCGACCAGGCAGTGGCATCCGGACGAGGGGTGTACGTCCTCGCCCGCACCTCCAATCCGGAAGGCACATCGCTGCAGGCTCATGCGGCCCAGATTGTGATCGATCAGATCACCCAGGGCAATCCAGAATGGGAGTTCGCAGTGGGCCTGGTGGTGGGAGCCACCCATGCCGACATCGGTTGTGACCTCTCCCGATTCAACGCCTCAATCCTGGCGCCGGGCATCGGAGCGCAGGGGGGAACCGTCGCTGGGCTTCGTGAGAGTTTCGGCCCTGCCATCACTCATGTGCTGCCCACGGCAAGTCGTGAGGTGATCGGTGGCGGGTCGGCAGAGCTGCGACAGAGAGCCGAGCATCTCCTAGCGGAGATTGCTTCCGTGAATTCCTGATCTCCGGGTGTGCTGAGAACTCTGTTTCATACACATTCTTCGCATGAGGCGAGTATTTTGTGCAACAGAGGCAGGGATCCACGAGGACGGCCGCACACTCGCGAAGGAGAATCGATGATCATTCCGCAACTGGACGCTGCGCAGCTCGAAACGGCTCGGGCTGCAGCTACCGAGGCTCGAAGAGCCAGGTCTCAGTTCAAAGAGAGCGTCAGGTCTGGGAAATTAGTGTTGTCAGCTGCGCTGGACAAGGCGATCAAGGACGAATCGTTGTCCCGGGTCAGAGTTGTGGAGTTGCTGCGTGCCCTTCCCAGAGTGGGTGCTGCAAGGTCTCAGGAGATCATGGAGGCCTTGGAGATCGCACCGAATCGACGTATCCGCGGCCTTGGTCGGCGCCAGATTGAGCGTCTCATAGAGATGTTCGGCTAGTTCATGTAGTTCATAGATTTTTCTTGGGGCAGGCGAAAACCTGCCCCAGGCAGGCTCCATCTTCTCCTTTCGTCAAGATCCATCCCCTCATTCCATCTGGTGTCAGAGTTCCCTTCAACAGACTCGGCTGACTCGCAATGCTCATACACCATCTTGGTGTCGTATTATCGTCCATATACGACATTTGGCGCGTGGTTCTCTCCGTCTTGACGTGATCGGTCTTGGACGCCAGGTGCCTGAGCGTCACGCACGGTGACGGAATCTCGTAAAATCAACTGGTGCATCCAACCAGGCAGTCTTCAGTGTGGATCATCTCCGGCCCCAGTGGGGTCGGCAAGGGAACCGTATGCAACCGGTTACGGGAACTGCATCCCGAGATCCACATCCCCGTGTCCGCCACCACCCGTCCTCCCAGGGCAGGAGAATTGGACGGCGTCAGCTATCACTTCGTCTCGCAAACTGAGTTCGAGGAGCTACACACCTCGGGGCAGCTTCTCGAAGCCGCTCAGGTGCATGGTCATCACTGGTATGGAACACCTCGGGCGGATGTGTCCCAAGCTCTCGCTGAGGGGAAGACCGTGGTGCTTGAGATTGATCTTCAGGGTGCCCGACAGGTGAAGCAGAACCTTCCAGAGGCTGGTTTGGTGTTTCTGGCTCCTCCCAGCTGGTATGAGCTGGTCAGGCGTCTGACAGGTCGTGGCACGGAGGATGCAGGCTCCGTGAACCGACGTCTGGTCACCGCCGAGGCTGAGCTGGCCGCCCAAGAGGAAGCCGACGTCATCATCGTCAACGACAAGCTCGAAGACACGGTGCAGGCTTTGATAAACTTGTTGGGCTTGTGACCACAAGTGACCCCAACCTTGCAGAGGTAGACCTTGAGCACGAATCCTGAAGGAATCACCAACCCGCCGATTGATGATCTGCTGGAGAAGGTCGACTCCAAGTACCGCCTGGTGATCTTCGCAGCCAAGCGGGCCCGGCAGATCAACGCCTACTATTCGCAGCTCGGCGAGGGTCTGCTGGAGAACGTCGGCCCCCTGGTTGGCGTCGCACCGCAGGAGAAGCCGCTGTCCATCGCCCTGCGGGAGCTCTCGGACGGCATGTTGGAGTACACGGAGATCGACCCCGCTGCCGAGGCGGCGGAGCGCGCCGCCATTGAGGCTGATCCAGCCTTCACCTTCGTCGATCCGTTCGCCGAACTCGACGCTGACTCGGCTTCCTGAGACTTCCGCCCACAGGGGGCGGTTGGTGGCTTGTTGCCACCCATGCAATGACTGTGGCTTGTCGCCACGAAAGGAAAATCGACATGAGTCGTCTGTTCACATCGGAGTCGGTCACCGAAGGTCACCCAGACAAGATCGCCGACTCGATATCTGATGCCGTGCTGGATGCGCTGCTGGGGGACGATCCTCAGGCGCGCGTGGCTGTTGAGACGCTGATCACCACCGGTCTCGTGGTCGTGGCGGGCGAGGTGTCCACCACAGCCTATGCCGATGTGGCGTCGCTGGTTAGGCAACGCATCCTGGACATTGGCTATGACAGCTCCAAAGTCGGATTCGATGGTGCCTCATGCGGCGTCACGGTGGCCATCGGCTCCCAGTCGCCTGACATCGCAGGTGGAGTCAATGACTCGCTGGAGGTCCGTTCCAGCGAGGATCAGGACAACGCAAGCAGGCAGGGGGCTGGGGACCAGGGCCTCATGTTCGGCTATGCTTGCAACGAGACCCCTGAGCTGATGCCCCTTCCGATTCACATGGCCCACAGGCTGGCGGCCCGGCTCACCGAGGTGCGCAAACAGGGCATCCTCGGATACCTGCGGCCTGATGGTAAGACCCAGGTGACGATTCGCTACGAGTCAGGGATCCCCGCAGGGGTGGAGGCCGTGGTGGTCTCCAGCCAGCATGACGAGGGCGTGTCCCTCGCCGATGTGATGACCCCTGAGATCACTCGTGAGGTCATCACCCCGGTGTTGGCAGACCATGGCTACGACGCTGCTGACTCCCGAATCTTCGTCAACCCGTCCGGCAAGTTCGTGATCGGAGGCCCGATGGGCGATGCCGGTGTGACCGGCCGCAAGATCATTGTCGACACCTATGGGGGCATGGCGCGTCATGGAGGCGGCGCCTTCTCGGGGAAGGACCCCTCCAAGGTTGATCGATCGGCCGCCTACGCCACGCGGTGGGTCGCCAAGAACGTGGTGGCAGCCGGGTTGGCCGACCGCTGTGAGGTGCAGGTGGCCTATGCCATCGGGAAAGCCCATCCAGTTGGCTTCTACCTGGATACCTTCGGTACCTCGCATGTCCCGGCGGAGCAGATCATCGCCGCGGTCAACACTGTCTTCGACCTGCGGCCTGCCAGCATCATCGCCGATCTGAAACTGCTGAGACCCATCTACCGGCAGTTCTCCACGCTTGGTCATTTCGGACGCACCGAGCCGGATGCCACCTGGGAATCCACTGACCGGGCGGAGGCGCTGGCGAAGGCAGTCAAGGGCTGAGTGTTGGACTCGGCGGCGCTATTCGAGGATCCAGCCGCCGAACAGGTGGCCAAGGTCGCTGTCGACGTGCCCTTGGCCCACCTGGACCAGCTGTTCGACTATCGAATACCGGACAGGCTCGCGAAGACTGCCCGTCCGGGGGTGAGGGTGACGGTTCCGTTCTCGGGGCAGGTCATCGACGGCTGGCTTGTCCGCATTGGGGACAGAGAGGCGGGCAAGCGGCTCGCAGAGCTGCGTACCGTAGTCTCACCTGAGCAGGTTCTGACACCAGCGCTATACGACCTGATACGTGCCGTCGCCGACCACTACGCGGGGACGTGGTGGGATGTCGCCCGGCTCGCCATTCCACCACGCCAGGCCGCGACGGAGAAGCAACCCCAACGCTCCTGGCCCACGCCCTCATGCAGAGCTGATCCTGTGGTCCTCAGCGGATTTCCCGGTGGAGCTGACCTGATCGCGGCGCTGAGGCGCGGGGCCTCGCCTCGCGTGTTCTGGCAGGTGCCATGTGTCGCTGATGTTCCGGGGGACATGATCCAAGGTGTGGGGGAGGCTGTCTCCGCCACCCTGACATCCGGCCGCTCTGCGCTGGTGTTGGTTCCCACAAACAGAATCATGGAGGCGGCCACCATCCGGCTGGAGCAGATGTTCGGCACGGGAACGGTGGCGATGCTCAGCGGAGAGCTCGGGCGTGGCCTCCGCTATGAGAACTACCTGGCCTGCGCACGCGGTCAGGCTCGCATCCTCATCGGTACCCAGTCGGCGGCCTTCACGCCGATGAGGTCATTGGGGCTGATAGCCGTGATCGACGACGGCGACGAAAATCACATCTTCGAGCGCTTTCCCCGTCCCCACGTGCGCGCCGTCGCCACTCTGCGGACGGTACAGGAGGGCTGCGCGCTGCTGCTGTGCTCCCATGCCCGCTCCTGCGAGGCCCAGTCCCTGATCGAGCGGGACTGGATGCGGGAACTGACATTGACCCCACAGGCTGCGCGGCAGCTCGTCGCACCAGTTCGCGTCGTCGCGGAGGATCATGCTCACAACCCTTCTGGGGCGAGGCTGCGCCTGCCCAGCGGAGTTTTCGACCTGATGCGGGCCGCACTGACGCGAGGACCCGTCCTGGTGTCCGTGGCGAGGGCAGGCTATGCCGCGGGCCTGAGATGCGACCGCTGCCGCTCCAGGGCGTTGTGCCCAAGGTGCAGCGGACCGTTAACGCAGAGGCATCGAGATCGGCTGGAATGCATCCTCTGCGGACACACACCAGTGCGTTTTGAGTGCCTTCACTGTCACAGCACTCGGCTGCGGGCCCCTGTCATCGGTTCGGAACGCACCGCCGATGAGCTGGGACGGGCCTTCCCAGGGGTGCGGGTCATCAATTCCTCAGCTGAGCGGATCCGGTCCAGCGTGCCGGATGACAACGCCCTGGTGGTCGCCACCCCTGGCGGTGAGCCGGCGGTGCAGGGAGGCTATGCAGCTGCCCTGATCCTGGATGCGGAACGGACCCTCGGGCGCGCTGACCTGCGGGTGGGGGAGGAGTCGCTGAGGCGGTGGTGTCAGGTGGCATCGCAGGTTCGCCCTGCCAGCGCTGGCGGCACCGTCGTCTTGGTGGGGCCACGTGAGGAGCCGGCCGTGCAGGCTCTGCTGCGCACCGACCCCGGATGGTTCGCAGCCAGGGAACTGGATGAACGCCGAGCTGCGGGGCTTCCGCCTGCCGTCAAGGCGGTGCAGGTGTCCGGGGACCCTGAGGCCGTACCGGCGTTCTTGGACAACGCCCCGTTCCAGGGCGCGGAGGTTCTCGGACCGACCCTGATCAGGGATGAACCTGATCCCGAGGCGATGGCGCTGCTACGTTGTCCCCTGGACCGGGGACGTGAACTCGTCGGCCAGGTCAAGGAGGCAGCCGCCATCCGGTCAGCCCGCAAGGAGGGCGGCAGGCTGTTTCTGCAGGTCGACCCCACGACTCTTGCCTGAGGAGATAATGATGAGAGTGGTCTTTGCCGGAACCCCCGAGGTGGCGCTCCCCAGCCTGGAGATGCTGGCGGCTTCCCGACATGAGCTTGTGGCGGTGATCACCCGCCCGGACGCCCCGTCGGGACGTGGTCGGAGGCTGACACCATCACCCGTGGCCCTGCGCGCCGCTGAGCTTGACCTGCCGGTGCTCACGCCTGGACATCCCGGCGATCCGGGGTTCTTGGCGCAGCTGCGTGGCCTCGCCCCAGATGTCTGCGCCGTCGTGGCTTATGGCGCGCTGCTTCCGCAGGAGGCGTTGGCGATCCCACCCCATGGATGGGTCAACCTTCATTTCTCCCTGTTGCCCCGGTGGCGTGGAGCAGCTCCGGTGCAGCGGGCAATCATGGCGGGGGACGTGGAGATCGGAACCGCCTGTTTTCGGATCGTGAAGGCCCTCGACGCTGGAGATGTCTACCGGATGCAGGCTCAACCGATGCCGGAGGCGACCGCGGGCGAGGTGCTGCACCGCCTGGCGATCTCCGGGGCCAGCCAACTGCTGGAGACCCTGGATGCAATTGAGTCCGGAGAGGAGCCTCGACCGCAGTCAGCTTCGGGGGTTGTGTTTGCACCGAAGATCACGACGGAGGAGGCCAGGATTGATTTCAGCCAGCCCTCCCATCGCGTCCGCGATCACATCCTCGGCTGCTCACCCGAACCCGGGGCGTGGTGTGAGCTCGATGGGGAGAGACTCAAGATCTATCGGGCGCGGCTGTGTGAAGCCCCAGCTGATCTGCAGCCCGGCCAGCTGCACATCACGAAACGGCAGATTATCGCCGGAACGACATCGGGGGGTGTTGAGCTGCTGGAGGTGCAGGCGCCGGGCAAACGCAGGATGGCTGCCATCGACTGGGGCCGCGCCAGGCCTGCCGGGGGAGTGCTGCTGTGAGCACCCCGCTGGCAGCCCGCCGGGTTGCCTTCGACGTCCTGAGACAGGTGACCGCCGAAGACGCATACGCGAATCTCGCTCTGGCCAGGCATCTTGCCGACGCCAGACTGGACACACGTGATGCCGCTTTTGCGACGGAGCTCGTCGCGGGAACCTGCCGGCTGATCGGCAGCTACGACGCCATCATCACCCGAGCCGGTGGGCGTGAACTGAAGACGCTACAGCCAGCGGTGGTTGATCTGCTGAGGCTGTTGGCGCATCAGGCCCTGAGCATGAACATTCCCCTGCGTGCCGCGGTGTCGAGCACTGTGGAGCTGGCGCGGGCGACCGTTGGGCAGCGCGTCACTGGGATCGTCAACGCCATCGGCCGCAGGATTGGGGCCAAGGACATGGGCGACTGGATTACCGAGCTCTCCCTGGGACAGGACGATCTCGGACGGCTGGCGGTGAGATTCCACCACCCGCGATGGATCATTGAGTCCTACGGGGAGCTGCTGCCGGCTGCCGAGGTGCCAACAGCCCTCGCCGCGAACAACGAGCCGCCCAGGCCGACGTTGGTGATCCGCCCAGGCCTGGCCACTGTCGAGGAGCTCTCCCCAGCCACACCAACCCGCTACTCACCCTATGGTGCGGTACTGGATGGGGCACCTGCTGCGATCACCGCGGTGCGTGAGGGACGCGCTGGGGTTCAGGATGAGGGCTCCCAGCTTGTTGCTCTCGCATTGGCACGTGCTGAAGCCCCAACCGGACCCTGGCTGGACCTGTGCGCTGGGCCTGGTGGCAAGGCGGCCCTGCTGGCTGGGTTCGCACGCTTGGCAGGTGACCAGCTTGTCGCCAATGAAGTGGCGGAGCATCGCGCCAGGCTTGTGCAGCAGGCACTGGCTGCATACCCCGAGGGCACGGCTTCCGTGCTCTGTTCAGATGGCAGGCAGCCCAACGAAGTGCGGCAGCTGGGGCCATTCAGCCGGGTGATGGTTGACGCCCCCTGCAGCGGCCTCGGGGCGTTGAGGCGCCGCCCGGAGTCACGGTGGCGCCGTGTACCCGAGGACCTGGCTGATCTGGTTCCGCTGCAGCTGGCTCTGCTGCGATCTGCGATCAGCCTGGCAGCCCCGGGGGGAGTGGTCGCATATGCGACTTGCTCGCCCCATGCCCAGGAGACCCGGGAAGTCGTGATGAAGGTGATGACATCGCACCCAGGCCTTGAGCTGCTGAATGCCCCATCCCTGCTTCCTGAAGTTCCGGATGGCGCTGCGGGAAAGTTCCTCCAGCTGTGGCCGCACCGTCATAGCACCGACGCCATGTTCCTGGCGCTGCTGCGTGTGCGCCAAGCAAGGCCTACTTGAGGCACATGATTGGGGAGACGGTGCGGACGCTGTGTCAAACCAGCAGCGCGGAACGCCACTAGACTTCTCTCATGCGCATCACGCCCAGCATCCTCAATGCAGATTTCGCCAATCTTGCCGCAGAGATCAGCAGGATCCCCGACGCGGATGCGATTCACGTCGATGTGATGGACAACCACTTCGTTCCGAACCTGACCATCGGGCTCCCGGTGGTCGAGTGCATTCGAAGGGCCACCGGTGAGCCGCTGGACATCCACCTGATGATCGAGGACCCGGATCGCTGGGCGCCGGCCTATGCCGAGGCGGGGGCTGAATCAGTCACCTTCCACGTCGAGGCGGCTCATGCGCCCATTCGGCTGGCGCGGGAGCTGCGGGCTCGGGGCGCACGCGCCTCCATGGCTCTG